>NZ_JACJER010000290.1:0-1113 GCF_014164185.1 Shewanella sp. SG44-6
TACGGTCAACAAAGGGATGAATAAATTGACCTTACGTGGCCAAGCCAAAGTGAATGCCCAGTGGCAACTGTACTGTCTTGTTCATAACATAGAAAAGTTGCAACAAGCGATGCACTAAGAAGGGGTAAGCCCTTTTTACCTCAAAAAACGCTTCAAACCCGCCTCAATCCCCCCTAAAGCGCACTAAAAAAACCAACAAAACTGCATGTTAAATAATAATCTAAACAACACTAAATAATTGAATCAAAATATAAACTCAGATATTGTTTATTCATTAATCAAAATAAATTTAAAAACGAGTAATTCTACAGGCTCGTTAGGTGATCAGATGTGAGTACTAAGAAGAATGCAGTTGTTGCCATACTTTGCCTTATTCCTACAGTAGTCCTTTTATCGTTTGTAACCTTTAATAATGACTGCCTTAAAGAAAATGAAGCCAAAGTCATATTCGAAGAAGCTGCTCAATTAGAGATAAATGGCGACCTTAAAGGATCTCGTATAAAATACAAAATTATTGATGCAAATGCATGTACAAATTATAAACTGCGTGGTGAGGCGTTTAATAAAGCCGTAGCGATTCAAAAGGTACTTCTCAAATCTTGAGTGTCTCTTAAATCACCTAACACATATGAGCCTCCCGCCAGTCAATAGGCGAGCTTAACTTATTTGACTGCTCTTGCAGTCAAATTCAAATCAATCAACAAATTCATCTACTTCGTATGTCGGTTAGCTGTCAAATCATCGTTTACAGCAAACACATATAGAGGCTCTCTTAGTGCGATCTTATCGCTGCCTGACGCTTTCCAGATCCTTTGGAATATCAGGGGCACTAGACATTTATCGGTTAACCCTAAGATGGCACTATTCAAGTCTCAGGTGCTTTATGCACAGTTAGTTTCAGGCTCATTTAAGGTGTAAACGACTTTGTTGATTGTATTTATTAATGCGCGCCAATAAGGTGTCTAATCAAAAGGCGATGTAGCTTAAGTAGCATTTGGCATAGTGATGATGGTGAGAAGTCATTGCTTCATTAGCCACATCATTCACGGTCATGCTCACTTCTCTTTTTAAGAGTATCTAGTTAGACGTTCAGCTCACCTTATTGCGCGACTT
>NZ_JACJER010000291.1:0-1030 GCF_014164185.1 Shewanella sp. SG44-6
AATGATACAGGCACACCAAAGCGCTGACTTAGTGCTTCTATGTGGTGTCGATTTAGCTTTTTTCCTCCTACGGTATTGAGTAACTTACTTACATTACTTTTTGAACCTAATTCAGGAAGATCTGCAACACCAAGACGATACTGGGACATAAGCGTTTTCAATACAGCTACACCACTGTCCAATTCGGCAATGGCTGCATTAAATTCAGCAAATTCATCAGTCTGTTCTTCCCATCGCTCAATGCTAAGTGACAACATTTCAATTAAAAAGTTGTTTGCATCGTAATCATCTATCAAGTCGTCCATTAATGCTAATGCTTGCTCGTAGTCGTCCTGAGTTTCAATGTGAGCAAGGTATGGCACTTTGGCCAATGCCTCTCTAATTTCAATACATGCAGTAGGTAGCATATAATTACTCCTTTGTTCGACTATAGTCTGCATGGCTAACCACGTGCTTCACATACATCCTGTTATCTCGGAACTCGATGAAGGCTATAATGCGTAGATTATTACCACCTACATCAATCACCCACCATTTATCTCGATATTTAAAGTTATCCAAAGACGGAAATACTTGCCGTAAATCATCAGGATTGGTGAATGTGCCACTGCGTAAGGTGCTGTATATTTGAACCAAGGCGTCCCTATCGTTAGGATACTTTTGGGCGGCATCATTAAATGGTTTTCTTGAAATAACGTGCACGGTCTTTTCCTGTTTTCGTCTTGGAAGATATATCACAAAAGTTTCCAAAAAGGAAACTTTTCAAATGCACGTATACGCATAACAGATATATTTAATAAGGAACTAATGAATCAGTCTGGCCCAGACTGGTTCACCCGTAGTAACCTGACATCCTATGCTCGCTTTTGGCTAGCACGCTTTTGCCCCGAAGTTTGTTGGCCTTCGAATGAGGTTTGGCATTTTTATGTTTGGTTGAGTCGTGTTTGGTTAAATGGGTTTGAAGCTTGTAGCTTCAACGCAGTCAATCACCTGCAGTGAGCTTATGTGCAAATACTGCTTCGGGACGCTT
>NZ_JACJER010000292.1:0-1001 GCF_014164185.1 Shewanella sp. SG44-6
GCTGTAAGTGTAATTTTATTTACCTAGATAAAACATGCACCATGACAATAAACACTCAGGATATTATTGGTGTAACGAACTCTAAAACAAATCAAACGAAACAACTTATTGCATAACGCTAAGCTTTATCTAATCAAACTGCAAAACAATGAGATGACTAGATTAACCATCTAACAGCCAAATGTGAACAAGTAGACAATAAGTTATTTACGTTAACTAAGGTTCAATGTTAGTCAGTTAGAACAAAAGCCTGATGCATCAGTTTGTAGCGTACAGCCATCATCTCTCATCTGAGCATATCGATCATACAGCAATACTGGTTTACTTAATGTGCACAGGTAAACATCAGATAACTCAAAACATTTTAACTATAGACGTAAAATTACGGACACTCGCATGAGCATATCAACCACACAGGCCAATGGCTTAGGCCCAAGAACGGCTCTCAGGCACAAATTGCAGACGTAAAAAAGCCCGCTACATAATAGCGGGCTGCTTCACGACTCTTTCAAGTCAATTAGGCGCCTGGAAATAGCCTACTCTGGCATGGGCATACTGGCCACACTGACTAATTGCTTAGGTTTAAGGCACAAAACAAAAAGGCCACTCGAGTAGAGTGGCCTTGCTGTAGTATTTAGCGTCTAGAAATAACCCACTCTCACATGGGCATATCATCCACACTGGTTAATGGCTTAGGTCCATGAACTGCTTTAAATCTCAAATTGCAGACGTAAAAAAGCCCGCTACATAATAGCGGGCTGTTTCACGACTCTTTCAAGTCAAATAGGCGCCTGGAAATAGCCTACTCTCGTATGGGCATACTGGCCACACTGACTAATTGCTTAGGTTTAAGGCACAAAACAAAAAGGCCACCCTATTAAGGTGGCCTTGCTGTTTTATTTGGCGCCTGGAAATGACCTACTCTCGCATGGGGAGACCCCACACTACCATCGGCGATACTGTGTTTCACTTCTGAGTTCGGAATGGGATCAGGTGGTGCC
>NZ_JACJER010000293.1:0-960 GCF_014164185.1 Shewanella sp. SG44-6
TCGAAGCATCCCCAATAGACACTTGGGTGCTAAAAAATCAAGGTGAAGGCGGTGGCAATTGCCTGTTTGGTGCCGATATTTCACATGAATTAGCCGAGTTAGAACCCGCGCAATACCAAGCATGGTCGCTGATGCGCCGCTTACACCCTAGGCCGAGAGCAACACCAACCTTAGTAGTGCGTGACGGCGAAATAGAAACCATAAATGACATGATCCCTGAAATAGGCATGTTCACCGTCCACATTGATGGCGAGCCTGTGATGGAGGATAGCTCTAATAGCGACAGCCCCGGTTATTCGGGATATTTAGTTCGCAGCAAATCAGCCATGGTGACTGAGGGTGGAGTTCACAGCGGCCAAGGGGTATTAGATTCGCTGATGTTTAGCGATTAACAGGGCGCGTATAAAGTAAAAAGCCACAGAATCTCATCTGTGGCTTTAACTAACAAATTAACCTATATGATTAATAAGCGGTTTTAACACCAAAACTACGAATATAAAATACCCTTGGTCCCGTTCCCGCTTCAGGTTTCAACTGCATAGGTTTATGCAATTTAATCAACTGGGATACCTTGCTCTGCGGATCATCTAAATCACCAATCACCCGCGCTTCAGATGGACAAGCATCAACACAGGCAGGATTCAACCCCTTATCAAGCCTATGATCACAGAAAGTACATTTCTCTGTAGTGCGTCTTGGTCGTGTAACAGGGTAAGTATCACCCCGCTCTGGGTTTTCATTGGGTGATGCAGTAGCCCCCGTGCGTTTGAGCAGCATCAGTGGTGATACAGTACCATTAGCCACTAACTCAGAGTCATCTTGCCACCGACGGTGCGGTGTTGCCGCATTAAAACTAATCACGCCGTATGGGCAAGCATTCATACACTTCTTGCAACCAATACATTCATCATTGTTTTGCAGCGTTAAGCCGCGCTTATCTTTGTGCATAGCCCCTGTCGG
>NZ_JACJER010000294.1:0-958 GCF_014164185.1 Shewanella sp. SG44-6
TTTATATCTTGCCTATATGGAGCAGGGTCGTCACTTAACTCATCATGTATTAATCGAGATATTGCCCCATATAGGCAAGATATAAAAACATTACAGTCAAATCTTTATTCATATGTAAAACTTTATTCAACTGATGAAATAGAGGTTTATACTCCTGGGAAAAGAAGTGAAGTGTTGAAATTAAATGAAGGAACATAATTTGAAACAAGTTGAAGAAATATTCAAGCCATCAACTAAAGATTTATTTTCAATTTTTTCTGAAAGTGGAGTTGTATTCCAGATACCATCATATCAGAGGAATTATGCTTGGGGAACGTCAGAATTACAAAGATTGTTAAAGGATATTGAACAAGGTTATGAACGTTATGACATAAAATCTGATTATCAAGTTCTTTGTTTTTTAGGTAGTATTATTACTGTAAATATTTCTGATAAAATAGATACGGTAAGTTCGCCATTAAATATAGTTGATGGACAACAACGATTAACAAGTACTTTATTTTTAATACAGTGTTTAAATTTGAGTATTAAGAAAATATTCGAAAAAAATTTAAGTATACCAGACTCTATATTTACTTGGATTGCTGATGAGATGCAAGAGATAAACCAAAATACTTTAGAGTGTTTGTTTTCAAGAAAAAAAAGAGAGAATAAAGCTTGTGAATATTTACCAAAAATTGTCAGAGAAGGCGTAGATTTGTTAAGTTTTAGGGAAAACAAGTTTAAGTACGATTCTCCAGTATCTAATTATCTTCATCAATATGCTGTATCGGTAGTAAATAATATTGAATTTTTTAGTTGGGAAAAACACGATTGTAAAGCTGAATTTTTAAGTTTAGAGGTTGTTTTAAAAACATTTGAAGATTCATTTAATGATGAAAACTTTTTACAAATGACTGAAAAACAACTTTATGAACTATTAGATAATGAAAATAGGTTTTATAGCTTAAAAGATTTT
>NZ_JACJER010000295.1:0-948 GCF_014164185.1 Shewanella sp. SG44-6
CTTGATTGCTATGCCAAAGAACTCGCTCAAGTTGAATGGTTCATTGAAAAACAAGCCAAAAATCATAATCCAGTGTATCTAGAACTACTTAAAACTGTACCAGGTATTGGCAAGATTCTGTCACTGACAATTTTGTATGAAATCGGTGATATCTGCCGATTTGAGTCAGTGCAAAAGTTCGCTTCTTACTCTAGATTGGTCAAATGCAAAGCTGAATCGGCGGGTAAAACCTACGGTACTAATGGTAATAAAATCGGTAACGCTCATTTGAAATGGGCATTCTCAGAAGCAGCTGTGCTGTACCTGCGAGGCAATGACAAAGCCCGTAACTACCTTAATCGATTACAGAAAAGAATGAGTAAGGCTAAAGCGTTGTCTGCACTCGCTCATAAGCTTGGCCGCTGCGTCTATTTCATGTTGAAGAACAAAACGGTGTTTGATGAACAACGATTCTTAAAAGGATAAGTCGCGCAATAAGGTGAGCTGAACGTCTAACTAGATACTCTTAAAAAGAGAAGTGAGCATGACCGTGAATGATGTGGCTAATGAAGCAATGACTTCTCACCATCATCACTATGCCAAATGCTATTTAAGCTACATTGCCTTGATTAGACACCTTATTGGCGCGCATTAATAAATACAATCAACAAAGTCGTTTACACCCTAAATGAGCCTGAAACTAACTGTGCAAAAAGCACCTCTGACTTGAATAGTGCCATCTTAGGGTTAACCGATAAATGTCTAGTGCCCCTGAAATTTCAAAGGAGTGAAAAGAGTCAGGCAGCGATAAGATCGCACTAAGAGAGCCTCTATATGTGTTTGCTGTAAACGATGATTTGACAGCTAAATGACAGACGAAGTAGATGAATTTGTTGATTGATTTTAATTTGACTGCAAAAGCAGTCAAATAAGTTAGGCTCGCCTATTGACTGGCGGGAGGCTCATATG
>NZ_JACJER010000296.1:0-945 GCF_014164185.1 Shewanella sp. SG44-6
GTGAACTAAAAAATAACTATTTTAGATAATAATCAGTGGTATTAAGTTGATTTCACAATGATGACTTTTGTCACTGGTAATTTTGATTGAAGTCGTCACAATAATAGACAACAAAACACATCAATCTGCACTCAGGATAAGAGATGAGCATATGGTGATAAAGATCATAAATTTAGACGTTAGCCACTATCAAACTAGTCATTTGTTTTACTAGCGTTAATAGCTGGTCTATTGCAGGTTAATTTAACGAAGTTAGCAAAGTAACAGGCTATTTAATAAGACTAATAAGGACATTTTATGAACCCAGCAACAATGGCATTACTGATCCCAATTTTGGCTATTTTGGGCAGTTTTATCGTGAGCATAATGAAACTTAGAGAGCGCCAAGCTCGTGCCACAACAGACCAAGCAACCAACAATAAAGCCCTACATGATGAAATAAGCGCCCTACGTAAACGGATTGAAGTGCTTGAGCGTGTTGTAACCGAAGACGCATACGATCTAAAACAAAAAATTAATAATGCATAAGTTGTTTTGAACACTATTAGCATCGAGTCAATTGCAGACTATTTTAATGCGAGCAAAGCAGCAGTTATAAGTTATAAAGACTAATAGTCAGTTGGTTTTACATATAAAATTCAGATATTTTTCTGAATTACGCACAGTAGTATCCTACCAGTCTTAAATATCTTAAGTTACAGACGTAAAATAGCCCGCTACATAATAGCGGGCTGTTTCACGACTCTTTCATGTCAATTAAGCGCCTGGAAATGACCGACTCTCGCATGGGCATACTGGCCACACTGACTAATTGCTTAGGTTTAAGGCACAAAACAAAAAGGCCACTCGGTTAGAGTGGCCTTGCTGTTTTATTTGGCGCCTGGAAATGACCTACTCTCGCATGGGGAGACCCCACACTACCATCGGCGATACTGTGTTTCACTT
>NZ_JACJER010000297.1:0-928 GCF_014164185.1 Shewanella sp. SG44-6
ATTGATTATCAATGGCTTTTTCACTTTAGAATGTGGCGGAGGGATAGGGATTTGAACCCTAGAACGGGATAAACCGTTGCCGGTTTTCAAGACCGGTGCATTCGACCACTCTGCCATCCCTCCGAGCGAGCGAATAATATGATAATGCCCCTATGGTGTAAAGAGTAAATTGCAAATAATTGGTTAAGTGGCTATTTTATGCCCAAGTTCAAATCCCCTTTGCACATCTGCTATTAAACATAGTTACAAAGCTCAGCTTGCTTGATGGTATTCACTCAATAAACACCCATAACCCGCTATTTGTAATAACTGCTGTTTAAGCCACAACAAATAGCCACTAGCTTAATGCAAATGTGATTAAACGGTCGATAACAGCGACTTTGCTTGATTTGATTTGGGTTAATGTTTACCTTTACTGCAAGTAATGTTGCTAATGCCAAGGATAGCGAGATGCTTTCAGAACAAGCATTCGAAATGATAGATATTGTGGCCCGCGTAGGCAGTTTTACCGCCGCCGCAAATAAATTAAATAAAGTGCCCTCTGCGGTGAGTTATGCCATTAAGCAGATTGAAGATGACTTAGGGGTAATATTGTTTGAACGTCATCATCGCAGCGTGAGTTTAACCCCTGCTGGTGAACATTTTGTCGCCCAGTCTCGTGAGATCATGACCAAACTTAATAACATTAAGCGTGATACACAAAAAGTGGCTAATGGCTGGCGCCCTTCATTGTCGATTGCGATTGACAATATGGTTCGCGCCGACAAAATAAGTGGCTTAATAGCTGATTTTTATCGGCATTTTACCGACATTGAATTGATTATTCGCAATCGACAATGAAGGGCGCCAGCCATTAGCCACTTTTTGTGTATCACGCTTAATGTTATTAAGTTTGGTCATGATCTCACGAGACTGGGCGACAAAATGT
>NZ_JACJER010000298.1:0-909 GCF_014164185.1 Shewanella sp. SG44-6
TTAATGGTTACTTTTAGTAGCGGTTAAAACAACACTTTGCCCGAGTGGTGGAATCGGTAGACACAAGGGATTTAAAATCCCTCGCTGAATAAGCGTGCCGGTTCAAGTCCGGCCTCGGGTACCATCATTTACATACGTAAGTATGGTGTAAAAAAGCCTCAACATTAGTTGGGGCTTTTTTATATCTGCAATTTGGCTTGTATATTCAAAGGTAAGAAGATATAAGCAGAGAAGATAAAATCCCTCGCGCTCTGGTTGAACATCAGGCGTGCCGGTTCAAGTCCGGCCTCGGGTACCATTATAATCTCTAGCAATAGAGAGTGGTGTAAAAAAGCCTCAACATTAGTTGGGGCTTTTTTACGTCTGCAATTTGGCTTATATATTCAAAGGTAACAAGATATAAGCTGAGAAGATAAAATCCCTCGCGCTCTGGTTGAACATCAGGCGTGCCGATTCAAGTCCGGCCTCGGGTACCATTATAATCTCTAGCAATAGAGAGTGGTGTAAAAAAGCCTCAATATTAGTTGGGGCTTTTTTATATCTGAAATTTAATGATAAAGAATACAGATGAAATCCCTCACGCTGTTGTTGAACATCAGATGTGGCATTTTTGTGGATATGGCCTACGGCCACCAACGTCGTGGCGCTTCGCCCACACCAGACCAAGAGGAAACCAACGGCTCTTCCCGCTTTTTTCTTTTTTTAGAATTGGCCCAGCCACCCCGCAACATTGTCGCTCTTTACAAAACAACAGCTGCGAAAAGGTCGCCATGGGGATTGATCCAGCTTTTGACCGCACTTGACTTCTGCCTCAGCCTTATTCGAAAATGCTAACGCTTCCGATGGTACATCCTGTACCGCGAAAGCTAGCGGGCCATCCATGGCCAGCTCACGCATTCTTTTATAAAG
>NZ_JACJER010000299.1:0-904 GCF_014164185.1 Shewanella sp. SG44-6
AATTTTGAATCATCACCGCAAGAGTTTCCTAAGCAGGCATAAACCTCTGTAAAACCAAGTTTAGTTAACGCATGTTGATAATTTGTGTCAATTTCAAATTCTGAGTAAGTACGTGGTAATATGTAAGCAATATCAGTAATTTTTCCTTCCAGTTCCATGGTTTTATAGTTATCACCGACAAGCACTGAGGCTTGGTTAAAACCATGTGTAATATATTTTTGTATATAAGCACCTGGAATTCGGCTTAGCATTGGGTGGTCAGCCGAGTTTTTAGTATCATTTTGGCTGTTATCCTTAACGGTTATTTCACTCACCTCTTGTGATAAATAGTTTTGGTCAGTGGTAACTAAATCTAACGGCTCTTCTATTACTTCGATAATATCGATCTCTAAGTTGGTGGCGCGCTTCCTGCCAGCTGCATATATAGACACATAAACTTGTTTTTTTGGAAGGGTGATATAGGCAGTAATTAACGATGGTGATCCGTCTGAAATATCATTGAGCGGTTTTATAAATTTGACTAATTTATCTTCATTGCCGCAACTTGCTTGCTCGCATTCAAAGAGGATATTGGTATTTAATGCCTTGAGCTGGTTTTTATAGTTATTGATTAAATGAGCCGGCATATAAGACGGTGGCAATTCATAGTTAGTTCTAATCAGTTTACCTTTCACTTCTTTGGAAAGAATTTTATTGTCTTCAATTGACGTTATCAATTGTACTGGTGTGAAATGCCGAAGTTCATTCTTTACTTCTTTTACGTCTTTAGGCTCAGAAAACAATTCTTGTGTTGTCGCCGAGTAGGCATTCATCGCTGGCATAGCCGTCATGATGACGGCAAATGATATAAGCACGGGTTTTAACATATCAACTCCCTGTTGAAATAAAGTATCCAATAATATTA
>NZ_JACJER010000029.1:0-40629 GCF_014164185.1 Shewanella sp. SG44-6
CCAGTAATAGTTTCTCTTGAATCAAAAAAGTAAATAATAGGCTTAACTGGAACTCGCCCCGAACCTAGAGAGGGCTTGATTCTAATATGGGGGTACTTTTTTAAAACTCCTGTTTCAGTTATCACTTTTTCTAATGATTGATATAAACCTTGAATACCTTCATTGGAACGAGTGTCATTATCAGAGCGATACCCTTCATGGCTCTTAATAAAGCTATTTATACATTTTGAAATTTTATTCATTTTTATATCCTTATAAAGTAATTCAACACTTACGAATCCACTCTTGTATCTCAGTTAACCGCCAGCCAATACTACCAGCTGTTAGAGCAACACGAGCAGGAAATTTTCCAGCACGCTCTAGACGCGAAAGAGTTGTCCTTGATAACCCAGCATTTCATTTACAGCATTTCATTTATTGGGGTCAGAGTAAACTTTCTGCCCCACGATATTGTCTATGCTATTTCTACGACGAAATTCAGTTATTACTTCCTAGTAATCTTATCCAGATATCCCATGGCGAAGGCCGACAACACAAAAGTGATGTGGATGAGTAGATACCACATGATTTTGTCATTCGCGATATTTTAAACAAGTGGGGTCAGATCAAACTTTTTACCTCACTATTTATAGTATCTGGGTGATTAATATCTTCTATTGCTTAAAAGCATTTAACTATGCTGCCATACTTAAATCTTGGGCGTAAGTGTTAAAAGTAGTAGCTTAGGCTGATTCTGAAAAGGTGAACCATCAGCATTTGTGAGACGACCGTCCATCCCATGGACGGGATGTTCGAGCCCTCATGGATGAGTTTACGGCGTGTCGGTGAGTGAATGTCATGGTGAGCCTGTCATAGTAGTCAATTCGTTACGAAATTATCGTTGTAAACTATTACTAAATTATCTCGAGACAATAATAGTTATTTCCCCTTACCGTTTGCCGTTTTATGCCTTTTTTTGTCTTTTACCCAAATGACTGAGCCGTTGGTTTTTTTCATATCAAAAAGATCTATAGATGCGAATAAATCACTCAGCTTCTTGAAGCCATAATTACGTTGATCAAAGGAGGCATGATTAGAAATATGAGTACCTATAGGTCCTAACATTGCCCATCCGTCATCTTCCTCTACAGCTTCAATAGCTTGCCTCAATAAACTGATGAGCTTTGTGTTCTTGTTTAAGCTTTTAGTGGCTGTAGGTAATGGAATATCTTCACTTGGGTCATCATCGAGAAATAAAAATCGAGAACAACTATTCACAAATGGCATAGGAGCTTTGCGCTCTCCAAACCCGATGATGGTTTTACCATCAGCCAGTGCTCTAGTGACTAAGGGGGTAAAATCGCAATCTGATGAGACTAAACAAATAACATCTACATCTTTTGTATATAAAACATCCATAACATCAATAACCAGTGCCATGTCTGTGGCGTTTTTACCTTTAGTTAAATCGAATTGCTGGATGGGTTGAATTGCATACTCATGCAGCACATCTTCCCAAGTTTTTAAATTAGCGTTTTTCCAATTACCGTAAGCCTTACGTATATTTACCACACCATAGCGAGCAAGTTCTGATAACACTTTATCAATTTTCTTAGCAGGAGCATTATCAGCATCAATAAATACTGCGATTTTATCCTTATCTTTCATGTTGACGTCCTAGTCTGAGGATCAGAGTTAATGATTAAATAATTCGTTTTTCAAATCCACAATCCACACAATTCAATGTGTAGGTTTCTTTGCGCTTAGTGACTTTGGTATTTTTACTCATGCATTGTGGGCATGGTAATTTCATCGATGTATTTTTGCTGCATTGGTTACAGTTGATGTAGTAACCGAATTTGCCATACATGGGTGTATATTGTGTTGATTCACCGCAATATTTACAGCTTAGTATGGGGTGTTGGTCTGGCGCTAATGTGTTTACTGGTACAAGCGGTGCAAGTGTTGCCACACTTGCACCATTAGATTGAGCTAGATGATTAGTGGGCGCTAACGCTGGTTGGAGCTCTGGTTTAAGTTCTGGTGTATTTGGTATCGGCTGGATTTGCTTTAGTTGTACCGGAGCACCGTTAACTTGTTGAATATTTGAATCAATATGCTGACTAATGATGAAGTGACCTATCGAATCGAGTTCTTCTTTGTCGAAGTAAGGTCGGGTGTCATATACATTAACGATTCGTATGAACTTATTTCTAAGTTTCATCATCTTTTTGAGCTTATCTACCAAAAACTCAGATTTTACTAATTGGTCTGATACCACTTTAGGCATGGTCTTTCTATCAATGATGGCATCACTCGATACTACGCACAGATGATCCCAACAACGGCCACCGAACCCTTGTTTTATTCCCAAAAATTTTTCTAAAATTTCAAGTCGATGATGATCGAGTAATGCATGAAATAAATCTTGCTGTAATTCAACTTGCTTGATGGGCGAAGACATACCTGACCATTGGCTGTTATAACTGCGTGTCCATTCGCCTTGTTTGTTCACTTTAACGTGACCTTTAATGCTTTTTGATTCAATTAGCACAAAGCCATAGGTATACACGATCAAGTGATCGATTTGAGCCGTTTCATCATTAAAGCTAAATTTGAAGTCGTTAATAACCAGTACTTCAGGATGATCTTTAAATGCACGGCGTAAGAAGAAAGCTACATCTTGTTCCTGTTTTTGACCCGCAATCGTTTGCGGCGTTTTGGTCATTTGTAGTGTTTTAGTTTTAAGAATCATTTACCAACAGCATCCATTCATAACTTGATAATAATCAAGCTCATAATATCTATGATGCTGATAAAAAAGCCAGTGTTAATTTTAAAAGTAGGGCGTAATCGATTCGATAGTGTAACAACCTACACTTATAACTCGTTTGGCGACTTAGATAATTAAAAAGTGTACTTAGCTACACTTTTTTTGATCTTGACAGGGGAGATTACAATAAAGTGTAGGTTGTTACACTTTGCTGTTGAAATATCAAGCATTCAGGGCTAAAGTGTAGCAAAGTACACTTTGGACTAACGTTATGACACCTGCACTCAATCAACAATCCTTGGGTTTACTCATTAAAGAAACCAGAACAAATGCAGCACTGACTCAAGATGTGGCGGCGATGCTGTGTGGCGTGACCAAAAAGACCTTGATCCGTGTTGAGAAAGGCAATGATGTTTATATTTCGACAGTGTTCAAAATTCTGAATGCTCTGGGGATTAGTATTGATGTAGCGCAGAATCATAATGCTGATCCTAAAGTGTGGTACTAATCGATAGTAAATAAAAAGCCCTGATGCTGTTATGTATCAGGGCTTTTTATTTGGAGATGGATGGTTATTTCCGCGTAATCTTATCCAGATATCCCATGGCGAAGGCCGATAACACGAAGGTGATGTGGATGAGTAGATACCACATGATCTTGTCGTTTTCGATGTTTTCGGCATTCATAAATACTTTGAGTAGGTGAATCGATGAAATCGCCACAATAGAGGCGGCCACTTTGTTTTTAAGTGAACCTGAATCCATCTTGCCTAGCCAGCTGAGCTTTTCACTGTTTTCGCCCACATCAAGCTGTGATACGAAGTTTTCATAACCTGAAAACATCACCATGATGAGCAGGCCTCCGACTAAGGTGATGTCGATGAGTGATAGGGTGATCAACACCAAGTCAACTTCTGCGATGGTGAAAATAATGGGTATGATGTGAAAGATCTCTTGAAAGAACTTTATGCCTAAGGCGAGTAAGACTAAGCTTAATCCCAAATAAATAGGCGCCATGATCCAGCGCGATGCATACATCAATCTTTCAAACACTTTTTCCATAAAAAATTTAACCCTTCAGATAAAATACGCTAGAAATCAATCGAACCACTCATGGTAAAACAATAACATGATGAACTTTAGCTGTGCTTGCATACTGTAGCAAGCATGTTGAGGTGTCATCTATACACTTTGCGCGATGCATAGTGTATTTCATAATGTCTGTAGACGTTAGGTTTTTGTGGGGGTGAGCCTAGGGGGAAGTCATTTTTTTGCCGCAAACCTTATAAGAGCTTGATATGGGTAATGTGAGTTATTCGATGTAGATAACGTTTTTTGTATTTATACACCCCTGTTAATTTAGCTAAAGCGAATAAAACCAATTGATTAATCAGTATGGTTACCGTTAACTAAATCCGTCTTTGCCCCTGTTTTCTAAAGGTTTTAGCATCAAAGTCGATATAAATATTAGCCTGCTATGCAAGGAGCAACCATTGAATATTTTAGGCGTAAACTCAACGACTTCGGTGACAGATAACCTGCAAAAAGTGTCAGTTAGATTACGATCTACTATTGCACCACAGGGGACATTGAACACTCAAGTTGAAGCGACAGATAAGGTGTCTATTTCAAATGAGGCGCAAAAAAAGCTGTCTTCTGAATTAAGTTCTACAATGCGTAATAATGCTCGTGGTGCAACATCACCGCAGACAAAGCAAGTCGATACGCGCACTGAAATAGAAAAGAAAATTGATCAGTTAAAAGAAGATATTAAAGAGTTACAAGCGCAACGTCGAGAGTTGATTGGTGACAATTCAGAAGAAGCTGAATTGCAGCGAAAAGTGTTAGATCATCAAATTACTATGCTTAATACACAGCTCATTTCCTTATTTAAAATACAAAAGGAAGCGCAGAAATAATTTACTGGCGTTAGAGCATGACGTATGTGACAGAGTATAATCGGCAAGCGTAAACGGTATTGCGCCATCCTCATTTATTCTGTTTTACTCCTAAATATTTAATTGATCCATTTAATGTTTTTCTCATTAATGACCTGTAATTCGGCTCGGATATTTTGTTTATGTTCTCCGTTCAAGTGCAGGCGGTTACATATTGTTTACATAAGGTGTTGCGTTTATCATCGGTATTCGCTGACGTATTTATGGAATAACATAATGGAATATCGCAACATGCTGCTGGTCGCCAGCACCTCTCTTCTGTTAGCTGCCTGCAGTCAACACACGTTCAAAATACCTGAAGCTCAAACTCAACATCATCAAGCTAATCCTTCGGACCAAATAGTCTGGGCTATTAATAGTGGCGGCGATGCCTATCTTTCTTCAGACGGGATTCAATATCAGGCTGACGCTATAAAAATGGCCAGTGGCGATGCGAGTCATGTTGTTATCGCCAAGGGGACGATACTTGGCACTCAAGATCCAAACTTGTATTTGTCTTCTCGCCAGGGTGAAACTATTGCTTACCAGCAGCCACTAGCGAATGGTACTTATAGTGTGACGTTACGCTTTGCCGAAGACCAATGGACCCAGGAAGGCAAAAGACAATTCTCGGTGTGGATCGAAGGCCAGCAGCGTATTCCTGTTATTGATGTCGTTAACGATCGCGACGGGCGTAATATGACCTCCTATGACATCAGTGTGCCAAATGTTGAGCTTGAAGATGGTCAATTGAATATTGATTTCAAAGCCGCAACCGGCAAGGCCAGCATTAGTGCCATTGTGGTTCGTAAACCTTATCAGGTAGATAAAGACTGGCAACTGCTTTGGCAAGATGAGTTTAATCAGGATGGCCGAGTCGATGAGACTAAGTGGAACTATGAGCTGTGGGCACCCAAACGTGTTAATGAAGAACTGCAACGCTATACTGATCGCAGCGAAAACGTGCGTCAACAAGGCGGAAATTTGATCATTGAAGCGCGACGTGATTTCTTTCAAGGTGATGAATACTCGTCGGCGCGCATTACTTCAGCCGGTAAAGGTGATTTACTTTATGGGCGAGTGGAAGTGAGGGCTAAACTGCCTGACGGCTTAGGCACTTGGCCAGCGATTTGGATGATGCCAAGTGATTTTGATGCTTATGCCGAATCCTGTGAAGATCCTACCGATGAGCAAAAACTGTGTAATAGCTGGCCCAATTCTGGCGAGATAGACATTTTGGAACACGTTGGTTTTGACGAGGGGCGCATACATTCTACTATGCACAATAAAGCCTTTTTCTGGAAAAACTTTAAGCAACGCAAAGGCGCGCTTTATGAGCCGGATGTTACCCATAACTTTCATCTGTATGCGATGGAATGGAGCCCAGAGCGCATAGATGTGTTTATCGATGACACTCTATATTTTTCGTATATCAATGATCACCAAGGCTGGCAATCATGGCCGTTTGATAAACCGTTTCATGTCATTCTTAATATTGCCGTAGGCGGTGGATGGGGTGGTATTAAAGGGGTTGCTGACGATATCTGGCCGAAACAAATGCTAATTGATTACGTACGTTTGTATCAAAAAAAGTCACTAACCTGAACTCGGACCGATTGATATTTTGAGTGCTCTTTAGCAAAACCTCAACAGATAAAGTGGCATTAACTCAATGCAATTAGATAGGCACATCGAAAAAGTGTTAGATAAAGACTAGCGATAAAATTGAGCGAAGTGATTAATAGACACATCGAATAATAGATACCTTTACCATTAAGAAGAGATCCGTCAGGGTAGACGTTATAGCCATTTAAATAATCTGCTGATTATCGCCGCCATTTTTAATCTAGGCCTCAGGTTGGTTGATTACACTTGTTACTTAGTGATGTATTTTAACTTTAAAAGAAGGACTTATCGTTATGGATAAACATAATTTACACGCAGCTCGTAAAATACCTTGGGTTGCGATAAGTGTCATTGCATCCATAGCCTTGCTGCTTGGACTCTTGCTCATGCTGATGCCCAAGGGTTTTAAAGGTACTCACGAGCAAATCGGTACGGGTAAGCCTGCGGTAGTCTTTGTTTATAATCCTAACCTTGTGTCGAGTACCACCCAGACTGAACAGATGAATGAAGCTCGCTCTCATCTTGGTGATAACGTGTTTTTTCTGCTTGCCAGAGAGGCTACTCCTGAGGGAGAGGCGTTCATCGCTAAATACCGAGCGAGACCTAATGAGCTATTACTCTTTGATCCAGCAGGAGTCCTAATTAAAAGACAAGCTGCGGTGATAGGTGCGAATGAGCTCATGCTGTGGGTACGTTAGTCATTTAACGTCATTGTTATCAGTGATTAATTGAGCGGTTAAGTAAAACGCTAAAAAAAGCCTCGCTATAGAAGGGAAATGGGGGGCTTTTAGCATTTGGGATTATCTTACTGAGCGACGACTTACTTTGTTGTTAACCATTAGAGAATAGTCGTTAGTGATTTCTCATTCCTTATTTCTCAATCGTGCGATTTGATATATGATGCGCCACCCTAAATTTGCCTATGTCGCCGATCCCTTTATATGTCTACCAATGCCCTTTATACCGATTTGTCCGGTTATTACGATTTAATGTGCTGTGACATTAACTATCAGCAGCAAAGCAATAGCATAGTGCGCTTGCATCAGTTTTTGGGTAACAGCGGTAAACAGCATTTAGATTTAGCCTGTGGTACTGGGCCGCACGTGAGGCATTTTATCGATTTAGGGTTTCAAAGCAGTGGTCTGGATATCAATCAACCTATGCTTGATATTGCGATGCGTCGTTGTCCTGAAGCGCAGTTTAGTTTGCAAAATATGACAGAGTTTTATGTTGAACAAAAACTCGATTTGATCACCTGTTTTTTGTACTCCATTCATTACTCTCCAGGTACCGAGGCGCTTAAAGCCTGCATTGCGAGTGTGTATAAAGCATTAAATACTGGTGGCCTGTTTTGTTTCAACACAGTTGATAAACATAAAATCAATAACAAGGCGTCAGTGCGCCACAGCGCCGAGTTTGCGGGCAGCCAGTTTGTGTTTGAATCTGGCTGGCATTATCAGGGGGAGGGTGAAATGCAGTCGCTTAATGTCAGCATTGCCAAAACTGATGCTGATAAGACTCAGCAATGGCAAGATTCCCATGCGATGGTCGCCACCAGTTTTACTGAACTCGAAGCCTTGTTAAGCCCGTACTTCGATGTGCAAATATTTGAACACGATTACGACAAAATCATCCCGTGGGATTTAGCTTCAGGCAACGCCTTGTTTGTGTGTACGAAACGTGAGATTGAGTAGCTAAGGTTTTTAGCGGTCATTCGCTATTGCTAGTGAGCCGGAATACAACGTTGATTTTTAGACAATAAATAAGCGGTTGAGAGTAAAACTTTTATACATGGGCTTTTAAAATGTGAGTGATCTCATTTAATTTTGCCGCATGCCAGTGAATTTTCACCAGTTTCAAGTACCTATTTATATTGGCTTAAGTGCATAAAAATAGGCATTTGAATATGGCCAGCCATCATCAGTAACAATGGCTGTTGATGAGGGATTACTGTGCGGTATCAGTAAATTCTGCTTGAACCTTGTCTAATTCTTGCTGGTTTTTAAGCTCGGTTTGTTGCTGTTTTTTAATGCTGACTTCTTCTACTAGTGCCGCTTGTCTTTGTTTAAGGCTGTATTTCTCATCTTTGGTTAGAAACTTAAACGCTTTTTCATTGGCAAGTGCATACGCAACGACATCTTCGCCTTTTACTCTGCGTTCATCCACTCGTTTTGAAAAACGATCGTTATCTCGAGCTTTGCGCTCTTCGGCATTTAACTTACTCATTGGTGTATCCTCATTAGTTAATCACGGTAGGCTTCACTACGCTCAGTCAAATAAATGAGATGCACATTCATAAAGCTGATCGGCGCATTTTAGCATAAGTTGGCTTGTTAGCCTGTAATACATGGCGTCTGAGTAAACTTTATCATCTGTTGGTGGCTTCTAGAGGCAGTTCAGCTATCCGTTACCTGTAAGGATCAATCATTAAAGCTGTTTAAGGCCATCGCGATATCATGAGTCGCTTTCTTAGCGCGCGCACTGAGTTTTGTGATTGAAATAAAGCCATGCATGCAATCGTCATAATGCTGGTGTTGTGTATTGATGCCTGCTGCTTTTAGGCGCTGGGCATATGCAATGCCGTCGTCTCTTAATGGATCGTAACCTAGGGTTAATATGTAGCTTTTTGGCGATTCGCTGATGTCTTTTGCTAGTAGTGGGCTCACTAATGGCAGGGTGACTTCGTCGAGAGAATTCAAATAATGCAGCCTGAAATAATCCATCAGATCGCGGGTGAGTATTAACTGCTTATTGAAACGGCGATAAGACTCGGTTAAGCCTTGCAAGTCGACCATTGGGTAGATCAAAAACTGAAATGCAGGAGTTACTTTGGCCTGTACTGGTAGTGACGTTTGTAATGAATTTAAGCCGATAATACAAGCCAGATATCCGCCTGCGCTATCACCACCCACACCGATATATTGTGGATTGATATTCAGTTGTTGATGATTGTCATTGATATAGTTCCACGCCTCGATGGCATCACAAATCGGGATTGGGAATTTATGTTCTGGGGCCAGTCGATAACCAACTGAGATGATGTTCATCTTGCCGTGTTTAGCCAGATAGCGGCAAAAGTGATCGTGGGTGTTAATACTGCCAATAACGCCGCCGCCGCCATGAAAGTACACTAAGGTTCTTTGAGGTTTGTTGGCGCTAGGACAGTAAATGCGTAGCTTGATGGTGTTATTGATGTGCAGGTTATCAGCTGTGTCTGTGGCATCGCCGCGATGATTCGTGCTCACTGGAATGACTAACTCGACAATCTTATCCATTTCAATTTTAGTCAGCCCAAGTACTCGATCCATCGCTAGAAATACATACCTGAATAATGTTACTGGCAACTTGTATAACGGCGCTAATGATAACCACTTGGCGACCATTAATTGTTTAGCTTCAAGCTGGGATGCTTGCAGTGGTTTGCCTGGTAGCGGTTCGTTTAGTGATGATGTTGGTTGATTAAGGTTATCCATTTCTATGGCCTTTTTTATTATTGTGAACTGATTAGAACCACATGTTTATCGACTTAACCACTTCATCACCAAGCGATTGATAAACGTAGGTGATACGTTACTTAATCGATGCAATAGGCCATAAAAAACACTGACCGTTCTATGGGTTTTAGGGTGTTTCACTTGTTTATCAATCACAGCGACTACGTGTTCAGCAGTAATGTTCACACCGAGTCGTTGCATGACTTTGGCGGTGTGTTTCTGTGCCTTAAGCATATTGGTTGCCACAAAAGGCGGCATGACATCACATACTCTTATGCCGTACTTTTGCCACTCAAGTTCCAGCGCCTCGGTAAGCGCTTTTACGGCAAACTTACTCGCCGAATAGCTGGCTAATTCTGGTACGCCATAATCGCTACTGGCTGATGACATATTGATAATAGTACTCGTGCCAGTATTTTTTAAATATGGCCATGCAGCATGACACAGATTCATGACCCCGATGACATTGACACTTAATGTGCGCTGATGATGTTCTATAGAGATGTCTTCAAATGGGCCAATTTCCAATATGCCGGCATTGTTAAGTAATACCGCCAAGCAATGATTATGTTCCGCACAAAATTTAGTCATAGCGTGTTGTACTTGTGACACATCAGTGACATCCAGCTGAAACAAGCGTATTCGAGTTCTATCCCATATTTCGGTGGCTTGTGTTAATTGCGCTAAATTGATGTCGGCCATACCGACCCAATAGCCTTTTTTATGAAAGTGCCGAGCAGCGGCTAAGCCAATTCCAGAAGCCGCGCCGGTAATAAATATCGTGTTGTTATTCATGATAAAACCTGGTTGCTTTTAGTACGAGTGAATCAGTACAAGTGAAAAGGTGGCTAAGCCAATTAGAATGACCGGGTATTAAGGTGTTCCATCTGCGGCTGTTTCATTTCATCAACCCAGCGCTGCCAAGTGTAGGGCCATAAAATAGGGTCACCATCGGCATCTAAATACCAGCTTTGGCATCCTCCAACCCAGCTAGTGCCCTTTAACCCTTCTTTTACGTAGGCATTAAAATCGTCAATGGCTTGTTGTTTGGCTTCAAACTCATCAAATTGATGCTCACGCCATTTATCGATCAATTTAATCACGTAGTCAGTTTGAACCTCGCTCATGGCGATAACCGAAAAGTTACCAATAGGTGTGTTGGGGCCGAGCATTAAAAAGAAGTTAGGGTAGTCGCTGAGTAACATTGACCGATATGCTTTAATTTTATGAGCCCACGCCTTATCAATGTGCAAATTGTTGCGGCCAATTAGATTCATTGGGCGCATAAAATTAAATGCATTAAATCCTGTCGACAGCACCAATACATCGAGGTCATGGTGTGTACCGTCTTTAGTGATAATGCCTGTTGCAGTTATGCGTTCAATGGCCTCTGTTATTAACTCAGCATTGGGTTTTTGAATGGCTTTATAAAAAGTGGTGTTGATAATGACCCGTTTGCAGCCTACTTGATAATGAGGTCGCAGCTTTTCGCGTAAAGTTTGGTCTTTAATGCTTAATCTTAAGTTGGCTTTACACAAAAAATTTAACACATGTTTTTGGATAAAGTGTCCAGTTACCGCTTTGGTAAAAAAATGTTCTAGAAAAAACTTACCAGTATTTCGGTGGATTTTGGTAATGATGGGAAAGCGAGCCATCAGTTTGCGGCTGGTTTTTGAAAAGGTAAAATCGGGTAAGTGCATTAACCATTGTGGTGTGCGCTGAAAAACCGAGACCTTAGCACCAGTATTAATCAATTCAGGAATGGCTTGTGCCGCCGTTGACCCAGTACCGATTACCCCAACCCGAGTTGAGGCTGATATATCGACGTCGTGGTTCCATTGGGCGGTATGAAATGTGGTGCCTTTAAAATCAGCTAATCCAGGAATGTCTGGAAATTGCGGATGGTGCAAAATGCCCGTGGCGCAAACAATAAAATCGGCGATATAGGTTTGTTGTTGGCTGGTTTTTACTGTCCATTTGCCATTGGCATAGTGTGCATCGGTAACCGCTTCGTTAAAGCGTATGTCTCGTTTAACCTCATACTTATCTGCCACCTGCTCAAAATATTGTTTAATCTCTGGTCCATGGGCGAAAAATCGGCTCCAATTTGGATTGGGTTCAAATGAATAGGTATACATGTGAGCGGGTACATCACAGGCCGCACCTGGATAGGTATTTTCGCGCCACGTTCCGCCCACAGAGCCTTTTTTCTCCAGTACTACAATGTCAGTAATACCAGCTTGACGCAGTTTGATGGCCATTAAAATGCCCGTCATACCTGCACCAATGATCACCACCGCAGGGTTTCGTTTAACTTGGGTCATGCGGACCTCAATGATTGTTATTTTTAATTATGACTTTGAATGGCTATTTCGCTATACGATCATTCAAAGATTGTTAACCAATGATGTTATCTGTCCAGCATAGGAAATTGGGCTTGATTGATCTAGCGTCTAAATAGACGTATATTTGTGATTTTAAGACATTACGGCCATCAATTATGACATTTCGCAGTATTACCAGTGTGCAGATTATCGTTGCCCATGGCATTGAGCTGGGTATTGATGAGAATGTTTTACTGCAAGGGTCGGGTTTAACCAGTGCTCAATTAGCTGACCATGAGCGGCTGATTGAAGATAAGCAAGAGTTACAGGTGTTAAATAACCTAATGCTTACTACTGAATGCCCAGTTAAAGTAGGAATGGAATTAGGCTGCCGTTATCACCTGACCAGTTATGGCATTATGGGGTATGC
The DNA here is from genome assembly GCF_014164185.1 of Shewanella sp. SG44-6. NCBI lineage: Bacteria > Pseudomonadati > Pseudomonadota > Gammaproteobacteria > Alteromonadales > Shewanellaceae > Shewanella > Shewanella sp. SG44-6. Next base: position 12,563 of record NZ_JACJER010000029.1, read on the forward strand.
CCTGTTGGCCAGCAGTACTGCGAGAAAGGCGATTGAATTTGGCTTGCGGTATCTAGATTTAACCTATGTTTTTTCTCAGATAACATTAACTGAGCTTAACGACGATTTATCCTTAAGGTTCTCGTGCGACATTTCAGGTAAGTTAGGTGAGCTCGTATTAGTAAGAGACATGTTGGGTGCGGCGATGATCCAACGAGAAGTATTTGAACGTAACGGCTTACCGATAAAATTGCAGTTTATGTCGCCTCAGCCAGTAGGCTTGTGCTTAGAAGGTATAAAGCAAAAACTCGGAGCTGAGATCCAATTTAATGCCAGTTATAATGGCTTTTCTGGACTAGCCCCGCTATTGGATTTGCCCTTGGTAAAAGCCAATGAAGCTACCGCCAGATTATGTGAAGCGCAATGCAGCCAATTACTGCAACAAAAACAAAACTGGAAACCTGTCGCCAAGTTGGTTAAAGACACCTTAGTGCACTTAGGCTTAACAGCATCAATGGAAGACATCGCCCAGCATTTAGCCCGTACGACTCGCACTTTACATCGTCAACTCAAACTAGAACAAACCAGTTGGCGCCAAGTACGTGATGATGTGCGTTTTGGCATCGCTGAGGAACTGCTGCTAAAGCCGATGCAACTTGATGAAATTGCTGAGCGACTTGGTTTTAGTGATGGGGCTAATTTTAGCCACAGCTTTAAGCGCTGCAAAAACATTACCCCAAGCCAGTATCGCAAGCAGGCAACAAAACAGCGATAGTCAGCTGTTCTTCATAGCTAAAGGCTAGCTAGAATCTCAAGCCTTAGACTTTAGACCTCAAATCTAAAGACTCTTACCTAGAACCTAGAACAAGTGGCGGTTAGCCAGAACCTGCTTTCTATGACTGCATCACCTCATGTTTAATTACAGAACTGCCTTTCACAGGGGATTCCGTCATTATCACCATCCATTTCCGTACCCAGACAGTTGTTGATATAAAATGTCGCTTCAGCACATGAGCGCATTTGGCTGCAGTGGGTTTTACCAGCTTCGCATCTGAATTGTGGTTGTAGATTGATTGAGCTTGGTTTTGATACGGTTGGTGTCCACTGCATCTGCTCAACATCTTCATTGGTCAGCACTGGCGTAGCGGTCATTTTTTGATATTGTTTATAACCGAAAATACCAACCCCAAGCAGGATAATAAGCATGATTACGCGGCCAATTACTGGGCTTGAGCGGTAGTTGTCGTCATGATGAGATGGGCTTTTTCGATGATGTTGACTGGTGTGAGACGCTGGACGAATGCTGTTGGACACCACTGCGACGCCTTCTATACTGGCTTTTACGGCTTTGACTTTACCGTCGGGCTGGTTCTCACGATGAAATAGGATCTCATCGCCAACAATGGGCTTTCTGGCCATGTGTTTTAAGGTTGAAATGTGAATAAAGACATCTTGATTATCACCGGTTTCTGGCTTGATAAAACCAAAGCCTTTTTCGGTATTCCAACGAACCGATACCAATCCGCATTGAAGTTTGCTCTTTTAGCGAAAATTATTAGTGTGCTATTCGAGACAGTCATTTGAGTGCATGGTTGCTCCACGTCAAAAATGACTAACAAAGAAGAGTGCCCTAATAAATTCGCCCTTCGGGGCGGTGTCATAACACCAATTACTACCTCAAATGCCTTAAATGTAGCTTGCTACACCAGCAGTCATTTGAATTGTACTTGGCACTTTGACGCCGCCTAAAATAGATCACACTTCAATAAGGATTGGTATAATGCCTCTTTCCATGGCGATTCTTTCCTTGATGGTCATTCAGTTATTAAAAAATCATACTTTAGAATCATGCTTTTAAATCAGTAACATAATACCTACAATCACAGTGTTTTAGCCAGTTATTTGATTGGGCTTTCTGATCGGTCGATAAAACATAGTCGATATGTTTACCTACTCAGGGAAAAATGAATTGATATCGACTTGGGCAATGTATCAACTTGCTACAACAAAAACGTGGTGTTATTTAAGATTAAGTTTAACGTGTATATAGACGGGATTATTTTTAATGAATTGACCAACGCAACAATAGAGGGGGCTACTGATGAATGATGAGCAATACCAAAAAGGACTTGAGGTACGTCGCAAGGTGATGGGGGATGCTTATGTCGATAAAGCGCTCAGCAATGTCACTGATTTTACCAAGCCACTGCAAGACTTAGTGACCGCAAATTGTTGGGGAGAAGTCTGGGTTCGTGATGCTATTTCTAAGCAAACTCGCAGTCTTATCACTATTGCCACACTGGCGGCTTTAAAAGCTCCAACTGAATTAAAAGGTCATGTTAGAGGGGCATTACGTAATGGGTGTTCCATTGCTGAAATTCAGGAGGTATTACTGCATTCAACAGTCTATTGCGGCATGCCAGCGGGAATTGAAGCCTTTCGGGCTGCAAAAGAAGCGATAGAGGAATGGGCTATAGAAAATAGTTAGCACTGAGTTATCTATTAACTTTTTAGCCTAAATGATTGTGTAAAAGCACTAATCTTTTTTTAGATTGTTACGTATAACAGGATCTAATACTTATCCAAAAGGACTTAAAATGCGTTATTTAATGATTATTGCAAGCTTATTACTGCTCAGCGCTTGCAGCACGAGTTATCCAAATCAGGCCATTACTGGGCAAACTTTTCCATCGGTGTCAGGCCAAAATCTTGAAGGGCAGTCTATGACCTTGCCTGATGATTTAAAAGGTGAAACTGCGCTATTACTGATCGGTTATAAACAAGATTCACAGTTTGATATTGATCGCTGGTTAATTGGCTTAGACATGACCGAAACGCAAGTATCGGTATTTGAAGTGCCAACCATACAGGGATTGTTTCCTAGAATGTTCAGCACCTTTATAGACAGTGGTATGCGTGCAGGCATCCCTAAGCCACTTTGGAAAGGCGTCGTTACTGTCTATAAAGATGGTGAAAAAGTACAAGCGTTTACCGGTAATGAAAAACCAAACAATGCGCGAGTGGTGCTATTAGATGGCCAAGGTAAAGTGATTTACTTTTATGACCAAGGCTTCTCTGTTGATGCACTTAATCAGTTAAGAGCCTTGCTTTAATCGCGCAAAAGGTAGTGTATAAATCGATCGAGATATCAATTATATCAGCCTCTTTACTGCCATATTTGAGGCCAGTAAGTGACATCTTGATAAAATATGACCTGATATATATCAACAATATGATGGCCGTGATGATTTGTTAAATGCTTTATTGAGTTTGTATCGTTAGAGTTTTGCTCATAAAAGTCTCTGGTCAGCGTTAAATGAGGCTAATGAGGCCTAAATATCTTTGACTGGGTTGTAATCTTATCGGTTATCACTAATTATCTAAGCGCTGCTAAGTTTGCAGCTCTCAATTGAGGACTTTGCCATGCTGTACGATTTGACTGTAGTGCAATTCAGCAAAATGCTGAATAACTTAAATAATATTCTTGATAAGGCCGAGGTATTTGCCGCCTTTAAAAAGGTCGATATGGCAGTATTGCTGAACTCTCGCTTAGCGGCAGATCAATTTAATCTTACTCGCCAGATTCAGATAGCCTGTGACACGGCTAAAGTTGGTGTTGCCAGATTAACCGGTAATTTAGAGACTATGCCTAAGCATGATGATACTGAAACGACACTTGAAGAGTTGCGTCAACGCATTGCTTCAGTCATTGAGTATATTAATGGTTTTAGCGAAGCCGACTTCGCTCACGCTGCCACTATCCATGTGTCACAACCTCGCTGGGCAGGTAAATATCTAACAGGCTATGAATTTGCTATTGAACATGCCATTCCTAATCTCTATTTTCATGTGACTACGGCCTACGCAATATTGCGCCACAACGGTGTTGAAGTGGGTAAAAAAGACTACTTAGGTGATATGCCTTATAAAGTCCCTGTTATTTAGTAAAGTACTCGTTATCGGCTATTGAGGATACATCCACTAATGTAGCGTTTGTATCCTTTAATAGCTGCGCCCAGAAGCCACTGTCTAAGCCATGTATTGATTTGCTTTTTTACACTAGCTTTTGGGCATTTTTGTTTCACTCAGATGATTTAATTCGCTATTACTCTGCTCAATAATCAATTGTTTACTTGCATTTGATGCGGTAATTTTTTGGCGTAGCAACTGAATCAAGGTTGGCGCAATAGAGGCTAAAATCATGCCACACATCAATAAATATTGATGTGGTGTGTATGATTCACCCATTAACACAAAACCACAGGCAATACCTGCTATTGGGTTGGCTATGCCGCCAAAAGTGAAGTCGACAACCGACATACGTTGCAATAACCACACATACATACTGTAACCGAGTACAGTGTTGAGTAATATTATCCAGCTTATGCCGAAGCCATTAGTCAGACTAAATTGCTTGACCACACTGAGATATTGTTCAGGTGAAAATAGTGCCTGAATGCCTGCGGCAACCAATAATAATGCTCCGCCGATAATGAGCTGCCAGGTGAGTATGGTCCACCAATGAATGCGTGAGCCCAGTGCTTTGGTGATCGTGCTGCCGATAATAATACAGCTAATAGCCGCCAGCATCGCCATTAACCCAATAGGATTTAAACTAATGGTGCTGGGGTCAAATAGCATCCACGCTAGAGCAATTAAGATCGCGCCACAAAAGGCTTGCGGCAGATTAGGGCGTTTTTTACTGCTTACCCAATGAAATAGCATCGCGAAAACGGGCACTGAAATCATCCCTATACCAGAGATGGCCGACGGAAGTGTTAGTGCCATAATAAATATCAAACTGAAAAACACCGCAATATTAATCGCACCGAGTTTTATCAAAATAGACCAGTCGGCTTGTTGGGGCTTAGTCGGTTTGATTGCCAATAAAATGAGTCCAGCAGGCAATGCACGCAGAGCACCGAGTAATAACGCTGGCCAGTCAGGTAAAGTGAGCTGAGTCATTGCATAAGTGGTACCCCAAAAAAAGGCTGGGATCATGGCGAGTAAAATATTCATAAACTACCTTAGTGTTAAATATCTTTATATAAAGATAAGTGTTGATTCTGGACTGCTAAGTTATCTTTGTAAAGTATCTTTTTATGAAGTATCTTTATGTTAAGTATTTTATAAGTGATCAATCGTTAAGATTAAGGGTGTTAAATGGAGGATATCGATAGAGTTGTGGCGCAGTGGGGTGAACAGAAGCCGCATTTAGATACTGCACCAATGGCAATACTTGGGCGTTTTTTGCGTTTACAAAAACACATTGAAGCTGAAATATCCACTTGTCATAAATTGTTTGGCCTGACCATGGGGGAATTTGATGTACTGGCTACATTACGACGTGCAGGCCTGCCTTATACCTTAACCCCTTCAGTGCTTTTGTCATCTATGATGTTAACCTCTGGCGCGATGACAAATCGCTTAGATAAACTAGAATCTAAAGATTTAATTGCACGTGTACACAGCACTGAAGACAGGCGTAGCGTATCCGTAGCTTTGACTGAAAAAGGACTTGCCACGATAGATGAAGCGATTGAGGCACATGTCCGCATTCAACATCAGTTGGTAGCAAATCTTTCAGATTCTGAACTGCCCGAGCTCAACCAATTACTCAAAACTTGGTTAGCTGGCTTTGAAGGCAATTAATAGCGGCTGTGATCAGATAAGTGAACCACGGCCAGCATCTTAAGGTGCTGGCCGTGGTTGTTTATGCGTTTTGTAATAGCTTAGCGCTTATGGTTGTAGCTGTGCTTTTGCTGCTTCAACTTTAGAAAAATCTAAGCCAAGTTCTACAACTGCTTCTTTGATTAAAGCTGGGTTTTGCATCACCATGCCCATCAGCTGTTGTAGCTTTTCCGCAGGAATGCCTAATTGACCAATAGTTGCCATTGCTGCAAATGGGTTTTCAGTTAACGTCTGGAACAGCTCATTAATTTGTACGTCACTGATATTGTGTTCTTTGAAGATGGCAATAATAGGATTCATTGCGTTACCTTGTAAATGTTAATTGAGTAAGTTGTGATTTTATCATGATTTAGTCTGTAGAGGGCAAGATAGCAATTGCACAATCGTACTGACAAAATGATTCAGCAGGTTTTGACTTTGGTTAGTCTCTTAGCAAGATTGAACTGAGTGTCGTTTATACGTTACATCATTCGATAAATGATTGAGTTTACTACTCCGGTGTTTATACTGTTCTCGTTTTAGCGTGTTGCTTTGCTGATTTAAGACTACTTTTTATATGGATTTGTTACGGACGTTGATATGGATATTGAAACCCTCTGCACTGTGTTAGTGCTGCTCCAACCCCTTGTTGTATATTATGCCTTTTATAAAAATACTGGCGTAACCACCAAAGATAATGAGTTTAATCAATCTTTTTTGGTAATTTCTCCTAGTTTTGCCTTCTTTTATTTAGACCAATATTGGTATGCACTCAGTTTGCTGGTTGGCGTGGCATTGCTCGGTTTGTTATTGGCAATGATAGTGGATCGTAAAGCCAGTCATCCGATTGATTACGGCGGGCTGGTTTCATTTATGCTTGCTTGGTTGATTATATTTGGTATAGGTCATTGGATTGCAGGTTTCTTCCCCGACTCAAGCAGTACTGAGGTTGACGATACAATAGCGCTGACTGATATCACGCAAGGGGGTTATTCAGCATTAACCAGTTCACTGTATTACTTCTTGATTATGCTGGGAGTGTTTTTTGTCCGTATTATAGAGAAAAAATATTTCACAAAGGATAATCTCAGTAGTTTGTTGTTGTTTATCAGCAGTGTTGTTGGTGGCGTGTTACCTATGGTGGGTGACTATTTTATCTTGAGCATAGTGATAAACTTTTTTATCTTATTTTATATGAGTGTCGCCATTATTCGCTTGGATGATACCGGTCCTTCAAGTGGTTCGGTGACTTTTATATTTAGTTATCTATTTATGATGGGGGCTAGCTTAGCCATCATGATAAAAGGCGGGTATTGGCTTTACAGCTTGATGAGTTAACTGCGGCATGATCGATAGGCTGCATGTTATTAACTAGAGTCGATAGCCCCAAAAAAAAGCCAGAACACATATGTAGATGTGTTCTGGCTTTTTTAGTTAGTTTTAATCAATGGTATTAGCCATCAACTTTGTACAATAAGCAACCTGCTATGGTTTCTCGACCTGACAACGTACTTGCGATAATTTGACCGTCTTGCCGGTTTGTACATGACGTAATAGGCAATTATCGCCTTGTTTTAACAGTTGCACTGCGTCCGGAATTTCAGTGCTGCGCCCCATGATCAATAAGCCGTTAGCATCTTTATGCTGAGCACGCTCAATCACTTCTTGGCTGTATTGAGTAAAAGCCTTATCGGCGATTAATACATTGCTGGCGTCCAGTAAGCTTGCTATCGCTTGTTGTAATTCAGCGTGGGTTTGGCTGCTAGGGTTTGTCAGCATTGCCGCTTGTAACGGTAATGGCGCCTCTTTTGCTGTCGCCCCACAGCCGCTCACTGTCAATACTGCCAGAATACCAATGAATTGCTTTTGCATTATTGCTCCAAAGCCAATGGCGTGAGAATACGGTTGTTTTTCAGTACATTTTGGTTGCGCGTGTCTTGCAACATAAAGCCTGGATCGACAAAGGATTCTCGAGCTGGCGCGCGTGCTACAGCTGAAGCCGTCGCTGGGCAGCGGTTATTATTGCGATAAAACAATGCTGCACTGAGAAGTCTTTCGTTGGTATCACCCAAAGCATGTCCAAGATCATCTTCTAGAACACAACCTGGCACTTCACTGTCTAGGGTAGGATTGGCTGATGGTATAAATCCGTCAGAATACTCACCAAAGCCTTTGTCATTAACCCCTTTAAACTGAATGGTAAAGTAGGTTGTGGCACAGTTACTGGTTGGGTAAAAACCATAAGGCTTACCGCAGGTTGTATCACCCAATTGAATTACCTCAATATTAATGCCGCGAAGGGCATTCATTAAGGCTTCGCTGGCAGAACAGGTGCCAGGGGTTGTTAATACAAATACTCGCTTAAGGTTTAGCGTGGGCAGCGATAATCCACTGCGCAGTAATGAAGTGTTAAAGCCGATTGATTCTGAAATAAACGGCATCGGCGAGAGTGCTTCACGCGTTACTGGGTTAATGTTGGGGTACTTGTTGTTAAAGCTAGTTTGTTCAAACACCCGGTTAGTTGTGGCGTTATCACCCGCAATCATGTAGCCCAGTTGGCTGGCAAGTGCTAATAATCCACCGCCGTTATAGCGAATATCCAATACTAAGTCGTCTACTTGTGCGTTGCTCAGTAACGTCATGGCATCGTATAAGCCTTTTTCGGCCGTCGCGATGTGAGAGTTAAATTGTAGATAACCCACTTTGCCATTAGTCGTTTGAATGGTTTTAGTATTTTGCACTGGCGTTGATACGATTGTGCCTGCCGATAATGTCACTGTGCGGTCGGTTTGGGCATTTAAATCTCGCACGGTAAACACAGTTTGTTTACCAGTGGCATCGGGAAATAAACCTGCATTTAAAGTATCGATACTGTCGCTATCATTGGCATTTGCTACGCTAACACCGTCCACCGATACAATAATGGCACCACGACTAATACCTGCATTGCTTGCCGGCGTGTTTGGCTCGTTGAAGGCCACAGTCACTTGTCGTGACACACCTGCCGATGCATTACGTAAATTTAGCGTCATGCCATAACCAACAGAGGCCCCAGATCCATTGAGTAATTCCCATTCTGCTGTCGGCATAGAAAAGTGGAAGTTATCTTTGAGGTTGCCTGTGTCTGACAATTCGTCGGTTTTAAGTAGTTCAAAATACTCGGCAACGCTATATGGTGCCGGATCGCGATCAATAATTTCGTCATACCAAAGGTAAGTGTCATCGCTCCACGACCGCAACCACAATTTTTGTGTTAAGGGGACACTGCACTGATTGGCTAATGTCGAGTAGTTAGCAAATTGACCAGCAACCCATTGAGGTGACGTTGAGCCAGTATTGCTATTGTTATCGCCGCTTGATGAGCCGCCACCGCCACAGGCTGTTAGTAACAGGCTGGCGCTGATAATGAATGGGGCGAGAGTGTTGCTTGAGAGTAACTGCATAATAATCCTTTATATACTCAAATATCGTGGTTAATGTTTAATCTTACAATTGGCAACTTTATTACAATTGACCTAATTTGTAACTCGGTTTCTTGAGCAATACTAAGATTGATAAACCATGCTATTTGAAGTGTAATGATATTTCTATACGCGGCTACTGGTTGTAATGTTCAGTTCAACCTTAGTACTGTGTTTGTGGTTTCTTGCTACTGTTTTATTGCTTACTCATGTAGATATACTAGATGTCAAAAGCTCCATTTGTATAAAATTGCCACAAGCGGCTGCCAACTTCATTTTGAAAGTTCAACGGCCCTAACCAGAGATATCATTACTATGTTCGACAAATATAAAGTAAAAAAGGCGGGTCAATGCTAATTTCACTTATGCATTTATCTGTATCCCGCCAGCGGCAACATGGCGCATCTGGCATCAAACTACTGTTAATTATTTTACTGACTATGCTGGTCACAATTGGATTAACGTTTTTTATTATTCGCACTTATATTTTTCCGTCGCCATTAACGCCTGTAACGTTAAATGCCCAAGAAGAGCAAAAGCTGGATCAAAAACTGACCCAGCTTGGTTGGCAAGTTGAACCTAGTCGCCAAGTGAGCCAATCACCTAATTCACGCGAACCAAGTAATCGTGGTCATAACAACGCAGAGCTAACCCCGCAGGCATATCGCGAATTTGATGCCGACCGCCAGGTGACTTTTAGCGAAAAAGAAGTGAATTCAATGATTGGCCGTAATCCTGATTTTGCGCAGCGGGTTGCGATAGATTTTTCAGACAATTTGGCCAGTGCAACCTTGCTGATTTCAATTCCTAAGGACTTTCCTCTGATGGCTGGAGAAATCTTGCGGGTTAATACTGGGCTGGACATTCATTTAGATACCAATGGTCGCCCAGTAGTTGCTTTAGTTGGCGTGAGCTTAATGGGTGTGCCTATTCCCAATGCATGGTTGGGTAACATGAAAAACGTCAATTTAGTGAGTGAGTTTGGCGACCGTGGTTTTTGGAATACCTTTGCCGATGGTGTGGATAATATTCAGATTCGTGATGGCGAACTGTCGATCAAACTGCGAAAGTAAATGCTACATATCGGTTTGAAAGCAATGTTATAAGTATGGTGTTAGCAGTGAGCCTGAATATCAAGCTCATTGTTTATTGACCGTTTTTCAGCCCACTCATGTTGAGTGACGCGAATACTTATCACAGCTAACATTATGTTCTGTATAGCACTTTTACAACATGCCAACCAAACTTTGTTTTGACTAGGTGCGGTGTTATTAGCTCGCCATTAAAACAGACTTTATCAAACGGGGGCACCATTTGACCTTTTTTGAACTCACCTAAGTTGCCACCATTTTTGGCTGATGGGCAGCTAGAATGTTTTTTTGCTAGCACATCAAACTTGGCGCCTTTATTGAGCTGCTTGATGATGTCTTCAGCTTGGGTTTGGTGTTTCACTAATATATGTAATGCTGCTGCAGTTTTGGCCATGATATCGGTCTTCGTTTCTCTGTGATTAGCAGATTATTATACCTGTTTCATTAGCTAAATTGGCAGTAGATCCTTGCACTAATGGATCTATTCAATCCCAATATAGGCAAATATTGTAAGGTTTGGACCTGTTAATGCCTAAATCTTGAGGTTTTATTACTGTAATTTACTGATATTAATGATGCTAATAATGATGTCTTTCATTATGTTATATCGCTACAACACGATGAACTGACGCTGAGTGGCCAGAAAATTAGCTAATTGAGTATTACATGGATTACAGTATTGATCAGTTGGTAAAAACGACGAGCACATAACAAAAAGGAAATTTTAATGCTTAAGCGAATCATACCCTTATGTATAGCGAGTGCGATAACTATGGCAATACCTGTTCATGCAGAAGAAGATAAATATATTTGGTTAGAAGATGTTGAAGGCGCTAAGCCAATGGAATGGGTTAAGCAACAAAATAGCTTATCTGCTACTCATATTAAGGCTTATCCAGGTTTTGATAAATTAGTCGCCAACAGCTTAGATATTTTAAACGATAAAGCCCGCATTCCTTATGCAACTCGTATTGGCGATTATTTGTATAACTTTTGGAAAGATGAAACCCACGAGCGTGGCATTTATCGGCGAACTACGTTAGCCGAATATGCTAAAGCCGAACCTAAGTGGGAAACCGTGCTCGATATCGATGCCCTTGGTAAAGCTGAGGACGTTAATTGGGTTTTCAAAGGTATTGAATGCCAATATCCACAGAACGATCGCTGTTTTGTTTCATTATCTCGTGGTGGTGCTGACGCTGCTGAAGTGCGCGAATTTGATTTAACAACGAAAGCCTTTGTCGATAGTGCTCAAAAGCCATTTTTGTTGGCCGAAGCAAAGTCGATGCTAAGCTGGATTGATAAAGACACTGTGTTTGTTGGTACTGATTTTGGCGATGCGCAAAGCATGACCGACTCTGGTTACCCAAGTGTGGTTAAATTGTGGAAGCGCGGCACTCCTTTATCTGCCGCTAAACTGGTCTTTAGAGGGGATAAAAAGTCAGTAGCTGTGTCGGGTTATGTGATGTTCGATGATAAAACCCCACTCAATATCGTCACAGAAAGCTTAACCTTCTACACCGCTAAACATTATGTCTATCAAGATAGTCAGTTAGTGTCGCTGCCTATTCCTGAAGATGCCGATTTGAAAGGTTACTTTAAAGGTCAGCTATATATTGAGCTAAAAAGCGATTTAGTCACCTCAAAGGGTACGTTCAAACAAGGTGCCATTGTTTATACAGCAGTTGATAAGCTCATTGCGCAAAAACCTGAGTTTAGTGAACTGGTATCGCCAACTGCGCACGCTTCAATTTCACAAGTAGCATTTAGTCAGAATGCTATTTTTGTGACTTGGCTGGATGATGTAAAAAGTAAACTCGTCCGATACATGCAAAACGATAAAGGTGAGTGGCAAAGCAAGCCGGTACCATTTGAAGCCAATGGCACCTTAAGTGTGTTTGATGTAGAACGCGATAGTGATGACTTTTTTGTTAATTACACCAGCTTTTTAGAACCCGCCAGTTTATATCGCTTAAATGGCGCGAGCTTAAAAGCCGATAAAATTAAAGCCATGCCGCAACAATTTGACGCTAATAAATTTGTCACCCAGCAGTACTTTGTTAAGTCAAAAGACGGCACTAATGTACCTTATTTTGTGGTGATGGCTAAAGACATCAAACTCGATAGCAGTAACCCTACATTACTTTACGGTTATGGCGGTTTTGAAGTGTCGCGTTTGCCAGCCTATTCGGCCACTATTGGTAAAAACTGGTTAGAGCAGGGCGGTGTTTATGTACTGGCTAACATTCGTGGTGGTGGTGAATATGGTCCTGCTTGGCACCAAGCAGCATTGAAGCAAAATCGTCATAAAGCGTATGAAGATTTCGAAGCCATTGCCGAAGACTTAATTGCTCGCAAGATTACTTCAAGCAAACATCTTGGTATTCAAGGTGGCAGTAATGGTGGTTTGTTAATGGGAGCAGCCTTTACCCGTCGTCCTGAGCTCTATAACGCAGTTGTGTGCCAAGTGCCATTGTTGGACATGAAGCGTTATAACAAATTACTGGCTGGTGCTAGTTGGATGGGCGAATACGGTAATCCTGATATTCCTGAAGAGTGGGCATACATTAAAACCTATTCTCCATATCATAATTTAAAACAAGGGGTTAAATACCCTAAAGTGTTTTTTACCACCTCAACACGCGACGATCGGGTTCATCCTGGACATGCGCGTAAAATGGTCGCAAAAATGGAAGATATGGGCATAGATGTGTTGTACTACGAAAATATTGAAGGCGGCCATGCTGGCGCGGCCGACAATACCCAAGCCGCTCAGTTAAGCTCAATGGTTTACGCTTACTTAATGCAGCAACTTCGTTAAATATAGTCGCTCAGTGATGAGTAAAAAGGGTTTCAGCAGTGCTGAAACCCTTTTTTTGTGTCTGACATTGATATGACTCGGCTCGAAACTCCGCATGTCTCAGTCGTACTCTTTTATGATAAAAAGAGCCGCAGTGTAGTGCTGCGGCAAAATAGCCTGAAGCTAATTGCAAGGGTGCTATTCTCGCCATTAGCTAGGGGGAAGCTAAATGACGATGACTTAATCTGCACTTATCAATTCAATTGCATTACTGGCAAGCGAGCCATTAATTTGAATCGCAACCTTATAAATCATTGCGGCATTGGCCGATGCTTTACTTTGTAAGTCGAGGTCACTGACATTAAAAGTATATTTGCCCGCAGTATCGGTTGCTTCTAATGTTCCGCTACAACTATCACTCCCTGCACCATCGCATTGATAGCTTTGGGTGACATGCCAACGTTTCCAAGCCTTAGGTTTTATCGATAGCGATGCTGGATCAGGAAAGCCAAAATAGACGATATCGTAATTGGCTACATCAATGAGGGCTTCGCCGTCATTATTGGCGACCGTGAATAATAGCGAGCCAGTGGTAGCATTAAATGTATCCAGGGTAACAACTACGCTGCTTGCATCATCAATACTAATGCCATCAAGAACTGGTGGTACAACAACTACTGGCGGCGTCACCACTGGCGGTACAACCACCACAGGGGGATCAATAACCGCTACATCGTCATCATTGTCACTATTACAGCCAAAGATTAGCAATGAACTGGCTAATATGGCGCTAAGATATTTGACATTCATCATGCACTCCTTAATTGTAATGTCCGGTATGGCAGGTCGTGCATTCCATGTCGCTTTTCACACTGGCAGCAGAACCCATCGTTTCGGTGACACCATGGCATGATTGACATGCTTGGGTTGTCGCCGATGGTTTCGCTTCTGCTAATACCGAAATATCCTCGCCGCCATGAGCTCGATTCAATAGATCGACAATGTAATAAGCCATAGTGGCAGATAGGCGTTTACAGCGTTCACCTTTTAATGCGAAAGGCTTTCCTGATGCCGCAGACCAATTACTAATGGAAGAATGGCACAATGGGCTGTTAGCAATAGATGTTGCCCCCACTTCTAATGATTTTTCGGCTGTAGAGCCTATTCCTGCAATGAACTCAGCTGAAGATAAAGGCAAATCGTTGGTTTCATAGTAACGGAATGAAGCCCCAATAATCGCGTTGTTTTGGCCATTAATATCATCAAGAATGTTGATCAGCATGCCTGCTGCATTTAAGTTACCGCAAAGAGTACCTTGGCCTACCACGCCAGCCCAGCCGTAGCCGGCTAATGCTGTTGGGATAGTCGCAAACTTGTCAGCATCAATACTGGCCGATACCGCGAGCATAGTCACAATGGCGTGAAAGACTTGGTGCATACAACCGCCGCCAGTTTCATAGGCTAGCTTGGCAGTAGCCATGGCATCTAACGGTGCATATTTGAGTTTTTCTCCTAACGCTAAACGGTAGTTTCCATCTGCATCTGTAGCAGCAAATGCTGATGTACCTAAGAGGGTTGCCCCGGCTGCGGCGGTGCTTAATCCAATTATTTTTGTTAATGCTTGACGTCGATTTATGCTCATTTTGATCACCCTTATATCATCATTATTGTTGTGTTTAAGCGCTATGACTTCATATGGCTTAGGCTTATTGTCATATTTTTGCTGGTCGGAATATCGACAGCAACTTGATGACCTAACGATAAGCAATGGGGCGATTAAAGGTGTGATTTATGCCAGATAAAACGGCTTTTAAAATAATGTTCAATTGAGTGAATAAACTTGAACTTTGAAGACTAACTAGCCACAAAAAAAAGCCGTCTTTTGTGACAGAAGTCTGATCATTTATAGGATTTACGTACATTTATCTGAGTATTTATTGAAATTAACTGTATGAAATGATGTGACAAATATCGCAATTACATCAATTTTGACCACTATTAATTACAAAGAATAAGGAATTAAAGCGTGAAGATAGCAGGATCACAGATTTTATAAGATTTTCTGCATACACTTTAGCCATTATGTGAAGTATTGAGGCAGTTGGTATGCAATTGGGCCATTGCAGGTTTGATAGCGATAAAGGTGAGCTGATCAATCAGGAAAGTGGTCTGGTGTGGTCTCTTCCCAGAGCAGAGTTACATGTACTGAGATTATTAGTCGAGTATCAAGGCAAAGTCGTTGCTAAACCTATATTAGAGTCTGGCCATAAAGACGGTTCACATCTTAGTTCAGCGTCTGTTGCCAGAGCTATTTTTACATTGCGCTCATTTCTTGGGCCGCAACATGAAACACTTATTGAGACAGTAAAAGGCCAAGGTTATTTGCTCAGACATCACCGTGCCCGCAAAGAAACCCGTTACCAACGAAGACGTTTTACCATCAAATCTTTACCAGTATTGCTGGTGGTCATAAGCCTTTTTAGTGTATTGCTGCTTAGTCTATGGTGGTTTAATCGGCTTGGGCCCTCAATCAGTCCGACTATGCCGCTGAGTATCGACACGGTAACCTTGGATTCTGGTCAGCAAGTTGAAATGATTTTATATTCGCCCTCAAACACCAATAATGAGTTGTTGATTGCTCAAGGGCAGCTGCTCACTCAGAGTCTATTACATTGTCATGAGACAGTATGGAATAAAGTCTTTTTATCTTTATCTCACGATAAGCAGGTGCTGAACATTACCTTCAGAGGCGACTATTTTGGCCAGTCGATTATTCGTAATATCAAAATTAGCGATTTGCGCCAACCCAAGCGTTTTATCAATCCAGAGTGGCTTAAACAGGTGAGTATTTGTGATTCGTCACCAGTCCAGATCGCCTCTTCGCATCAATCTTGGAGGCGTTAGCATAATGGCAAGAAAAGGGTTATGGCTCATCAACAGTGTTATTTTGCTGTGTTTACTGGCTTGTATTGGGACTATTTACTCGCTCACATCTAAGGCGCCAAACTTTATGCTGAGTTGCAGTTCCGAACTGTTTAATCATCAAGCTGGCGAGGCAGACCATAATCATTACTTATTAGTTGATTTGGTCTCTAAAGATGGCTTGGCGCAAATTAACTATCGTTATTTCGACTTATCCGGTAATTCAGCTGGAACGTTAGCGATGACTGGAAAAGTGAACAGAATTGATACTCAAAGGCAAATATACGATATTTCAGTGACCACAAAACAAGAGTATTTAGGCAGTAAAAATGTTTATAAACCAGAGCATTATGAGTATCTATCGTATGTTAGTGGCATTAATTTAAATAAGAACGGTATGCATTCATTAACTATTCAGGTGCTAGAACGTGATGAGGCAAAAGACTATGCAGTGGTATTGTTTAAGCCTAGTAATACCGTATGTGGGTGTCGTTTAGTCAATTAAACCTAATCTAACAGGCCGAGACTTAGTATCGGCCTGTTAGATTAGGTGTTGTATTTTTTATACGTTTATCGAATTTAACCTTACTTTTGGGGTGTGCGTTAACTCACCAACGGGCAAAATAGTACGCCCGTATTCGGCATTCAACACTTGCGCCATCGCAAAGTAAATAGCGCTTGCACCACAGAAAATACCTTCAAATCCGGCAATAGTGCCAAGCAATGCATTATCAGTAAAATCGCGCGCAGCCAGTAAGAAAAACAATATGGTTAATGAGCCAAATATTACTTGTTTTGCTCGAGGGTAGCGTAACGAACCCACAAACATAAAAGCTGTAAATGTGCCCCACAGGGTTAAATACCAGCCCATAAAGTGTGCTGGACTGGCCGCTACACCCATATTAGGCATTAAAATAATCCCCACTAAGGTTAACCAAAATAAGCCGTATGAGGTAAATGCCGTAGTACCAAAGGTATCGCCCCGCATAAAGCACATTATGCCGACAATCACTTGGCCAATGCCCCCGTAAAAGATCCCCATTGCGAGGATCATCGAGTCAATGGGGAAATAGCCAGCATTATGAATGTTGAGCAGTATGGTGGTCATGCCAAAGCCCATTAATCCTAATGGTGCAGGATTCGCTAATTTTGTAACCATGATGTTTCCTTAATGGAAAAATATAACGACCAAATAACGTCGCTAGAGATTAATTTGTACCCCGATTGGGCAAGGCGCGCATTTTAGAGAAAGCTTCAGCGGGTAGCAATAAGTGACAAGGGAGCCATGATGTTAGTAGTAAGATAGATATTATTATTTAAAAACAATAACTTAGTATTGCCTCGTACGATAAGTGTGTTAAGTATATTAATATGTGAGTAATAAATTATTTAAATTCAATTAGATACAGAAAACACCTTCAACTGGTGTGATATTATTCAAGTCGTTGCTATTGCTGTGATGGGCCTCAAATATAAGGCTAAACTGTTGTCAAATCACCTAATGAAGTCGTTACTGCAGCAGGCTAATTTGTGACGTAAGCAACACTAACTGATTAAGTTTGTAGCGGCTTGCAAAAACAATATTTACTGTAAATTAATCGTTAACCTCTGCTCGAATTAACGAATAGGATAAATGCGCTAAAGTCAGTATCTATGACCTATTTTGTATCAAACGTGTGATTTGTGCCCCAGACCACAGACTAAATTTCTACTGCTAGTTAGTCTGTGGTGAGGTGTTAACTAAAACTACATCAAATAGGCCAACATTATTTTGGTTTATTTATCATCGGAGGTTATATGCAGCATAAGTTTATTACGACGGTCTTAGGGACTTTACAGCCCAATCTTTTGCAATCACTTGCTCAGGTAAGCCGTGAAATTGGCGCAAGTTGGGAGACCAGTAAAGTCATTAAACTCGATGGGCAATTTGTTGCAATGATGCGGGTGATGATAGATGCAGATAAAGAAACGCTATTAAAACAAACATTAGAGCAGAAGTTTAGCCAACTAACCTTTGTCTATGCTGAATTTGAAAGTGAATCGATACATTTTTCTCAAGAGTGTAAGCTCACTTTAGATTGCAGTGACCGTTCAGGGTTAACTCATGATATTAATGAAATTTTAGCGGATCTTGATGTCAGTGTTGATCACCAAGAATGCTACCGTGTGCAAGTAACCAGTTTAGGCAAAACGGTATATAGTGCCAAGATGACGTTAAGATTACCTGAGAATGTAACCATCGCGTTGTTAGTCTCTCAACTTGAAACCTTAAGCGACAATATTCGCATCGGCATAGAAGACTAAAATACCTTGAACTAACGTCCACTATGGATTTAGCTCAAGATGTAAACCATCATATTGAAAATAAACATATAGCGAGAAAGACGGTAGCTTTTTGAACAGTACTTGGCTTTAATCACTGCTTTGGCCTTGGGTTAAGGCAGTGATGCTTTATTGACGGCATTGACGATTTTATTGGCTGTGTCGCCATCAGCCAGGCTGCCAATGACAACCTGATTGATGAAGCTCTGCGGCAATTACACCGTTGGACGGTGCAAATCAAAGCGTAAATTTTCAGCAATACCATAATAAGCCGATGGGCCGCCGGCTCTAAATACCGGATCCGCTAATGCGGTTTGGTAGATACCTTCAGCGCTGAGTAAGTGCTTGTCAATGTGCACTGCCACAACCTCTCCGAGCACTAACCAGCTATCAATTTTGTCACCATTTGCTGCCGTTAGTTGGATGCATTGCGACAGTTTACATTCGAAGCTAACAGGACTTTGTGCAATAAGATCGGCCTTAACAATATTACCTGCTATTGGCGTTAATCCGGCAAATTCAAATTCATCCGTACCATGAGGAAGTGCGGCAGATGTTTGATTCATTTGCACTGCTAGGTTACGGGTAGTGAGGTTCCATACAAATTCGCCAGTTTCAACGATATTAGCCACGCTGTCTTTCCAGCCGACACTGGCAAAACCGATAATTGGCGGATCATAGTTAAAACAGTTAAAGAAGCTATAAGGTGCAAGGTTGCGTTGGCCCTGAGCATTACGAGAAGAAATCCACCCTATTGGTCGCGGGCCTATAATGGCATTGAGTGGATTATGTGGCAGACCATGGCCTTTGCTTGGTTCATAAAAGTAGCGGTTATCAGTACTCATATCTTACCTTGTTTTATTGTTAAACGTGTCTGATGGTATCAAGTAGGTTAATGGCAATAATATCAGTAAATCAGCCCCATTAAATTCATACTATCAGATCCATATGATGACTTTATTAGCCTAATGTTGACCTTTACTATCACGGGTTAAATGCCGTCCATAGTAATCGCAAACCAACGATGATCATTAAGCTAAGAATGATTTTTTTAAACTGTTTTTCGTCAAATTTATCCTGGATGCGTAGTCCCAATTTTACGCCAATCCAAGCGATAGGCGCTAACGATGCCGAGATTAATAAATTGCTCAGGTTAATTTGCCCCAACATACTATAGGGAATTAACTTAACTAAATTTATCACCGCAAAAAACACTACGGCAGTTCCCAAGTATTCTGTTTTAGCTAAACGCAGTGGGATCAGATAGGCATTTAATGGTGGTCCTCCCGCATGGGCAACAAAGCTGGTAAAGCCTGCAATGGTGCCGCACATTCTACCCATTAGCGCGGATGGTTTTCGTTGTGACCATTCACCTAATGTGAGGCCGTAGATGCCAAACCCTAATGAAATCACGCCAAGTATACCGCGTAAGTATTGTTCATTCAGTTGATCAAATAATAGATAAGCCACCACAATACCGACGATAGCAGCAGGCAATAAAATCCACAGTTGTGCTGTATTTTGTTTCCCCCACCACGAGCGTACACTTAAAAAGTCCATATAAACGAGCAAGGGTAGCATCACTGCCGCAGCGGTTGCGGGGCTAATCGCTAATGCTAATAACGGCACTGTTAACCCGCCAGCACCGCCAGCAAAACCTGATTTTGACATACCTGTGATTAATACTGCTGGAATAGCCACTAACCAAAATAATGGATCTGTTAACACCGACACTCCTGCGCCAATCATGATTATTGGCAATTAATAGTAGATAGTTAGAATTGGCAATTTGGATTATTAGGGGAAAGATAATATCACTGCCTAATGGTATATGCTCAGCTGGTGAATAGCATATTTAATCTCAACTTAGGAGAAATGCGCGATGATCTAATTGAGCGAATAGTTACCCTAGGGCGATATTGTACTGATCAATAATTATCTATTTACCCTTGTGGGTGCAATTAACTTATTATGATGTGAGACAATAATGTTGGTTAATTTTAGTTTTATGTTGAAAAGCGTTATTGCCTGATATCCTATTGCAAAATAACGTGATAATTTACGAATAAATGGAATTCACATCGTTAATGGAGGAACAATGCTGGCATTTTTGAGCGCTCATGGAAATGTGCCTTTTTCAATTGCACTGGTAATAGTGATCATGTTGGGCACGTTTGAGCTTATCGCAATGATTGCTGGTTTAAGCATTTTTAGCGCGTTAGACAACTCGTTATCAGTCGATATTGATACTGATGTCGATATGGATGCTGAAACGTCTATCACCGGCATGACAGGTTTATTGGGCTGGTTGTGCCTTGATCGTTTACCGCTGCTTATTTGGCTGGTGTTGATATTAAGTAGCTTTGCGATTGCAGGCTATGTGATTAACTTTACTAGCTTACAAATCTCAGCAGCACTACTGCCGCAACTTATCACTGTGCCTATCGCGTTTATTATTACGCTTATTTCTAGTCACTTCCTTGGCAATGCTGTTGCTAATATTCTTCCTAAAAATGAAACCTCGGCTATTTCTGTTGACTCTCTTGTCGGTTGCGTCGCTACCATTACTCAGGGGCGTGCAGTTAAAGGCATGCCTACAGAGGCGGTGGCACGTGACGAATTTCAACAAAAACACTATGTATTAGTTGAGCCAGAACGCCTAGGTATTGAATTTGTCCGAGGCGCGGAAGTTGTACTGTTAGCTCGCAAAGGCAAGGTGTGGACGGCTGCACAAATTTAGTTAACTTAATAATAATCACTCTATATTCTCAAACGGTCATGCCATTGCATTGTGCTGACATGATCGAATTACTCTGTTGTATTTAAAAGGACATTAAATGGAAACCTTAACAAGCTTTGATTCTGGAAGCAGCTTTATCTTATTAATTGCAGGCCTAGTTATATTAGGTTTGATTGTAATAGGACTTATTTTTGCCAAACTGTATAAACGCGCCAGCAAAGAAATGGCATTTGTGCGAACAGGCTTTGGTGGTGAGAAAATCATTAAAGATGGTGGCGCAATTGTGTTGCCAGTGCTGCACGAAACGATTTCGGTCAACATGAATACCTTGCGTATTGAAGTTGAAAAAAACCAAAAAGATGCCCTGATCACCAAAGACAGAATGCGTGTGGATGTCAAAGCCGACTTTTATTTACGAGTCGCGCCGAATGCCGAAGGGATTTCTATGGCGGCACAAACCTTAGGCACTCGTACTAATCGTGTTGAAGAACTGAAAAAATTAATGGAATCAAAGTTTGTCGACGTATTACGTACCGTGGCAGCCGAAATGACCATGACCGAAATGCACGAGCAGCGCGCTGACTTTGTTCAGCGAGTGCAGAATAATGTCGCCAACGATCTTGAGAAAAACGGTTTAGAACTCGAATCTGTATCGCTGACGGGCTTTGATCAAACTGACTTGCAATTCTTTAATGAAAATAATGCTTTTGATGCCGAAGGTCGGGCACGTCTAGCTAAAATCATTGAAGAAAAACGTAAAGAAACCAACGATATTCAACAAGAAAACCGCATCAAAATTGAACAGCGTAATCTTGAAGCAGAAAAAGAATCGTTAGAGATTGAAAAGTCGGAAGAAGAAGCACGCCTCGCGCAGCAACAGTCACTTGAATTTAAACGTGCCGATCAAAAAGCTGAAATCATTAAACAAAAAGAAAACAAAGCCCGCGAAGAGCGTGAAGCCGAAATTGCTAAAGAGCGTGCAATTGAAACCGCTGAAATTGAAAAAACCAAAGACATCGAAACCCGTGAAATTGAAAAATATAAGTCTATTGAACAGTCACGCATTCAGCAGCAACGCGATATCGAAGTATCAGAACAAGACAAACGCATTGCCGTAGCCGCTAAGTCAGAAGAAGAGTCAGCTGCCCGTGCTCGCGCCGCAGAAGCGGAAAAAACTAAGGTAGAAAAAGAAGAAGCGGTGATTACTGCGCGCCAAACTGCTGAAGCTAATCGTCGTAAAGACATCGAAGTTATTGACGCCCGCAAAGAAGCTGAGCGCGACGCAGTGGGTGTTACTGTTAGAGCGGAATCAGAAAAAATTGCCGCGGAAGATAGAGCGAGTGCCATTTTAATTGAAGCGCGTGCCAGTGCAGACGCTAAGATGCTCAAAGCCTCAGCCGATGAGAAAATCTATGCAGTAGAAGCGGCAGGTAAGCGGGCGCAGTACGAAGCTGAAAACGTACTGAGCAACGAACAAATTGCCTTACAAAGATCATTAGCGATATTAAAAGCCTTACCTGAAATTGTCGCACAAGCGGTTAAACCACTGGAAAACATCGAAGGCATTAAGATTTTACAAGGCTATGGTACGGGTAATCAGTTTGGTAATGGTGAGAGTAACCCATCGCAAGGTGGTATTGCTGAGCAAGTGACAACCGCGGCATTAAATTATCGTGCCAATGCGCCTGTTGTCGATGCCATGCTGCGCGAGTTGGGGCTAGTTAATGCAGAGTCAGGTAATTTAAACGACCTACTGACAGGCAATAATACACTGACATCTGAAGCGATTAATGCTATTCAATCGGCCAAAACAGACTTTAGTGTCGATGAAGTTACCCCTGGGGTTAATCCAGCCCAATAAGCTGATTAACCTGTGGGTTTACATAACAGAGTGTTGTTATCTTCCTCTATTAATCATAAAAAGCGTCAATAGACGCTTTTTATTATTTACCTGACTGATGAGCATCACACCGCGATAAACCATAAATCAGTCACGCGGGTAAAATGGCTTTACTTTAACTTTGTGATACCAATTAACACGCAAATGATACCCCCTGCCATTCCTGCCCATGCTTCTATCGGTGTATCACCACTTAATGCCCTAGTAAATTGAGAGCTCGCTGAATCATAAATATTGTAGCCCCACAAAGCTAAAAAAATACCCGCAATGACAATCACAATTCCGATAATTTTATTATTCATTCTTACTCCAGACTCTGATGACGTTACCCTTGATGGACCTAGTTGAATAGACCAATGTTAATAGCCTCTATTATTAGCCATAAGACTGACGCTGCAAACGAAAAACGGACATTTAAGAGGTACATTTACAGATAGCTTTCGTTAATGAGCAGATAAATGCTCGCGTGTATCGAGTTTATTGTCGTTCAAATAATACTGCTATAAGCTAAGTCATTGCTGGCTTTATCAATACCTCTATAAATGACCTTGATAATTTTTATTGTGGTTTAAAGGCATTAAATTCACCTCTAATTTTTTCTATTCGCTCACGATTCACCCCAAAATCAGAACTGCCAATACGCGAAGCTGATCTAACATGTATGGTTATTTTATCCGCTGCGGTTGATGGGAAGTAAAACTCCACATCATCGACAAAGCGCATTATCTGCGAGGTAAACTCTACGCGAATATAATCGTCCTCAACCACAACGATATTGGCACGCTCTGCAGTCTTGAGTATGTGTAACAGGCGCACTTGTGCTTGCTGCTGGGTTCCGCTGAAATACAGCGGTGCAATAGCATGCTCTTCATCTGCTGAGGTTTGTTGGCTATTAACGCAGTTTGGCGAATTAGGGCAGGGGGTCAATTGGCTATTATTGATGCCTAAGGTCGGTACAGTGTCAGAGCAGCCCATTAACAGCATCATGCTGAGTGTGATAATTGAAATCTGTTTGTACATTATTAATATCCTTTTATTTATTTTCACGGTGACCGTAACTTAATACTCGAGTTATTTGCCATTTGTCGTCTACTTTACGCCAAACCATGACAAAGTCAGCTTTACCTTCGCATTGGTTGGTTTTATTGTGACAAAAGATATGTTCCCCTTCGGTAATCGCCCCAAAATCTTTAATCGGGTGGACGTTAAAAGAGCCCTCAACCAGCTTTCGAGTGTAATGGCCACAGGCATTATTTTTCGTATTGGCGATCATGGTGTCACGATCCCAGGTTACTCCGCCATTATCATGATAAAACTCGACATCAGTGGCAAAGTAGCTCGCATGTTTCTGCAGTTCTTCAGGATTTTCACAATGATTAAATGAGTCAAACACCGCGGTATCAAGCGCTTTCATTTGGTCAGCTAAGCCGCCATCATCTGCAACCGATGACATCGAAACCAAGGTTAATAAAACTAAGTAGATTTTTTTCATTACTATCGACTCCTTGAGAGTAAGTCACCTGAACTCAGGATATGTACTAATGTTGAGTTCGGACAGCATAACATTGAGCTTAATATTATTGGCCGGCTAACATCGCCGCCAACCTTTAGGTCATTAACATAACGGCTTTTAGGTTAAGTAACGATAGCCTTTTATGACAATTTACAGGGGAAAGAGGCTGATTTAATGACGGTAGGTTTTTTAATATGAGTTAAGTCATAAAAAAACTGCCGATGAGCATGGCTTATCGGCAGTTGATTTTTATTCAATAAAGCTTTGTCAGCTCGGCATTACTGCTCGGCTTTTACATCACGTAGCGATGCTGCTGCACTGTCACCAACATCATCAATAACTGTGTTATGTGAGTTGTGAGTCTCCGTCAGGCGACGCATCAGCGGTAATACGGCAAGGGCGATAAAGGTACAAACCACGGCTGCGATACCCAGTTTATTAAATAGGCTGGTATACACAGGTAAGGTTTGCAGTGGATCAACTAAATCTTTCGGCACACTGGCGAAGTTAGCGACCACACCGCCCAGATACTGTGAAATGCCTGAGGCGACGAAATAGGCTCCCATCATAAAGCCGCCCATACGCGCTGGCACGTAGCGGGCAATCATCGCAAGACCAAGGCCACTCACCAGCAATTCACCTAAAGAATATGAGGCATAGCCCCAGATCATGATCCATGAAGAGGTTTTACCATTGACAGCAAATTGATCGGCAAAGCCATAGATAAAGAAGCCGATAGCCACTACTGCAAAACCGAGGGCAAATTTCGCTGCGATAGAGAAGTCTTTATTATTGCGACCCGCCCACGAATAACTCCACGCAAGTACAGGGCTTAACACCATGATCCATAATGGGTTCAATGCTTGGAACTGGGCTGGTGACCAAGTCCATAAATGAGTACCAAAGAATTGGAAATCCCAGTCCACATTACGCAGGGCAAACAACGCTAATGAAGTCGACATTTGCTGATAGAAAATAAAGAAGAACACGGTTTGCACTGTGAGGATCAGCGCTGCGATCAGTCCTGCTCGTTCACTGGTTTCGCTGGTGCGGATCAAGTGAAAGAAGATTGCCAATACCGCTACACCAGCGGCGTAAACGAAGACACGGGCAACCGCTTCATATTCAAGAATAATAGCTGAAGCGACTACCGACAATGCAGCTAGCGCCAATACGATGGCAAGGCTTTTTTTGTTTACAGGGCGCGTATCAGGCTCTGAACCAAAGTGGGCTAAACTTTTACGCATGAGTGCATAATTGCCTAAACCTACCAAAATACCGACACAACACACGGCAAAGGCCGCATGCCAGCCAAATTCGTTACCATACTCGGCATTAACGTAATCTTTAATCCAAGGTGTCAGTAACATAGAGAAGGTCGAACCGACGTTTACCGCCATATAATAGATGGTAAATGCACTGTCGATTTTAGAGTCATCACCTTCGTAAATCTTACGAACTAAGTTACCGGCATTTGGTTTGAACAGGCCATTACCGACTACAATCACACCGAGCGCTGAAAACATAAACCACGTATTTTCAGTGGGTACGGCCATTAGCGCATAACCCAGAGACAGAATCCCTGCGCCCAGCAGCATAGTGCGTTTAGTGCCGAGGATCTTATCCCCAACCCAGCCACCAATCGCCGGTGATACATAAATGAGTGCCGCACAGGCACTCCACACTAAGTTCGCGCGAGAGTCATCAAAGCCAAGTCGCTGCACCATAAAGTACACAATCAGCGCTTGCATGCCGTAATAGCCAAAGCGTTCCCATAATTCAATAAGGGACACAGTCATAAATGAATGTGTTTTACTTACCGGAGCAGTCCCAATAGTCATATCGCTTGCTTCCAACATTGTTGTTTTAATATTTGAGCTCAAAAGTATAAGGCGATAACCAAAGCAAACCAATGGTAGATAATGGTAAAAACAGATTTTGTTACAAATCAACTTTTCAATTTCAGTTAATCTTAAGGTTTTTGTTAGTTCAATTTTAATAGATAGAAACTTCTGGACTCAAATGGCTCAATCCAAAAAACAATGTTCACAACTGAGCTCTCTCGATAAATGTGGCGGAGGGATAGCTTGCTTACATAAAAAGGAACCCATGGGTTAAAAGTCCTATCTTTCGTCAAATGAAAAAAGGCTCATCATTGCTGATGAGCCCTTCGTCTTTAATGCGGCGAATCGGGGGAGGTGTTTCCTATTTCTAAGACGCATGTATACGTGGGCGGCAGGGGTATTGAATGAGTAAATTGTCTATCTAATGTCGCCATAAAAATGATGTTCAGTCAGAAATGCTAAAGCTGAATCATAGTGATAGTTATTGAGCCATAGTCTCTTGTTATGTGTTGTTTTCTGGGAGTTCTTTGATTACAACAAAGTAATAAACAAAATACCCTATCCAGGATATAAAAAACGACATTAGAAACCAAATTACTTTCTGTGCACCTTTTGCTTTCTTAGAAACTAAAGCTAGTATCCAAGGCAACATCCATATTATAAAAACAGGAATAATCAAAATTTGCCAAATACTTATACCTCCCATAATAAATTCCTTTTTAATTGAAACTACAAAAAACATAATGCTTAAAGCAGCTGCACGATGCGCGTCAGTTGCCTTTACTTGTTAGTGTTTGTCCAGCTTTTGCATCAAGGCTAAAAGCTCATTTACAACTAGCTCAGGTTCATCCACCTGAACAAAATGGCCACTTTTTTCTGTTAGAACAGTTTTCCCCTGTGGAAATGCACCAGCCCAAGTTTGCCACAGTTCCCCCCACATTTTTCTGCCTTCATCGGTAAAAAACAAGTTAGCAGGATTCTTTGTTTTCCTGACCGAGGCAATAACTGTTACGGGTATATCTTTGATCTGTGGATAATCAGGAAGCGGTCTTTTACTCCAAAAATCGAGATATTGGTTTGACATACCATTAGCCATATCATCTAGCTTGATTTGAGCAATTTCTCGGTTCGCTTTTTCTAAATCAATGGCCCGCAATATATCAACATCATGTTCAGAGGACGGATCTAACAATAAGAGCGCTTTTATTTGTTTTGGATAAGCAGTTGCAAAGTCTCTTGCGATGCTGCCACCATATGAATGAGCGACCAAAATGACAGGCTGTTTAATATTCAAATTAACTAAAAGTTCACTAGCGTAGTCTGCATAATCATTCGACGTAAAATGACGCTTAATAACTGTTGATTTGCCATTACTAACTCTAGAATAGCGAATGACCGTTGCATGCTCTGCTATTCGGTTGAAAACAGTATCCCAATCAGACATGCTTGCACCACCACCAGCTTCCAATAAAACGGTATGCTTACCCAGCCCAGCAACTTCGTATTCAAGTTGAAACTCATTAACGCTAATCAGGTTAGGTTGTGCCGCTAGTGAGAACGATAATGCAATGCCAATTAATGAAATGAATTTCAAATCTGCTCCTCAAAACAGTAACGCCCCTCTAATAAGTGAACCATGTGCTGGCGGGCGATTTGCTCAGCAAATGGTATGACAGACATGGTAAATCTTAATTTAGAGTCTTGTGTACGCCCAGCATGGGCATGAACTAATGAGGTGAAAGTCCTCTGTAGGAAGGTCACCGTTACTCTTATTAATTAGAGAATAACATACTGTTATTAAACGTTAACTACTAGTGAATGGCAA
>NZ_JACJER010000002.1:0-95697 GCF_014164185.1 Shewanella sp. SG44-6
TAAGTAAATAATCATGTGGTAACGAAGGCTTCATCAAGGCATCGACACCTGCAAAAGTAGATTGTATCCATTTAAGTTTAGTTGCATGCGGCAGCATAGCAGCCGCTAAATGAGGTTCAGCTAACCAAATATCTGCCTGATGAATGTTATCTGAAATACTGTTGTCTGGGCGATCACCAATGCGATCTGTTATGTTTTCGACAATCTCTAGATCGAATAATGATTGTTGTGCCAGCAATTGCCGATATTTATCATTCTCTCTGGTGAGCAATAATAGTTTATGTGCCACATTCCCCCCGTTAGCATGCATTGAAGAACAACTTACTTACTCAAACCATCCAGTGTAATCCATTGTTATCGGCATCATGGTTGCTGCAATGGCTTTGTCTGGGTAGTTACTGAAAACACCATCTACTCCCATGGCTTTTAACGCTTGAATATCATTTGGGTTATCTACGGTATAAACAAACACTTTGCCACCACGCTGGTGGGCATCATCAACAATGGCTTGACTAACAAAACTTAGATCTAGGTTGATCGAATAGGCATTGAGAGTGGTCATTATTTTCGCCAAGTCGAGCGGGATCCCGCCGAGTAATGGCGCGATAATCGCGTGTGGAAAGACGTGTTTTATCGCCGCTAAATACGGGTGATTAAATGATGAGATTAATAGCTGCTCTGGAGCATACTTCAACTGTTTAAGGAGTTGCGGATATAAGGCAATAAAGGGCTGTACGCAGCCAACACCTTTTAATTCGATGTTAACACTACACAAGCCATTGCTTTTAACGCTGACTCGTTCGAGAACTTGCCATAGGGTGGGAATAGCTTGCCCGCTAACGGTAAACTGAGCCAGTGCTGCTTTTGTTGTTAAGTGGATCAGCCCTGTTCCGGTTGATTTGCCTTCTAAGCGGCGATCATGGAACACGACTAATTCTCCCTCAACGCAATGCACATCTAATTCAATGGCTTTGGCACCCAAGTCGAGTGCTTTATCCATCGCAACTAAGGTGTTTTCAGGTTCATAACCGCTAGCGCCGCGGTGAGCAAAAACGAGCATAGCACTCCTTAATCAATAGCTAGCTTAGCCTTTGTATAATCCAGTAGATTCTTTAGGGGTATGATTAATATGAACTTCCATTTGTGGGTAGGCAAGTTCAACATTGTTTTCTTTGAGCTTTTTATTAATTAGTTTATGTAGGCTATGGCGTAGCGGCCACCGAGCCGACATGTCTTTAGCATAAGAGCGAATTTCGTAATCTTGAGTGTGCTGACCAAAACCGGCAAACCATACTTCTGGTTCTGGCATGGTTAGCGATAATTCACATTCTCGAACCGCTTGATGCAGTAGCATTTCCACTTTGGTTGGGTCGGCATCACGAGATACCGATACCGTGACGATGACGCGAGTTATCGGGTTGGATAGCGACCAGTTAACCAGTTGTTCAGTAATAAAGGCTTTGTTGGGCACAATAATTTCTTTGTGGTCCCAGTCGACAATCGTGGTGGCTCGGATTTGAATTTTACTGACCGTTCCAGACAGGTCGCGGATCGTGACGGTATCGCCAATTCGAATGGGTTTTTCAAATAGGATGATCAAACCAGAAATAAAGTTAGCAAAAATTTCTTGCAGGCCAAAACCTAAACCCACTGATAATGCGGCAACTAGCCACTGTAATTTAGACCACTCCATTCCAAGAGTTGAAAAGCCAAACAGTATGCCAAAAAATACCACCAAATAACTGCTCACAGTGGTAATGGCAAAGCCGGTTCCTGGCGATAAATCTAATCTTTGCAATAACGTCAGTTCCATTAATCCTGGGAGGTTTTTAGCAATCACCACCGAGAAGCCCACTAACATGATGCCGAATGAAATTGATTTTAATGTGATTGGCACTTGCTGCTCAATACCATTTACATTGCTGTTGGTGGTCCATAAGGTGATGCCATCTAAAAATGAGAATACTGCGGTATGAGTCTGCGACAAAATACCCAATAAGCTGGCAAAAAAGGCTAAAAATAAAATCGATCGCACTAAGCCGAGCGACTGACTGGAGATAGTTTCTAAATCAACAATTGGTTCTTCATAGGTTTCTATTGGCTCATTGTTTTGCAACTCGCCTCTTTCACGTTGCGCAAGTCGCTCTGCACGTTTGGCTTTAGCGCGATCGAATGCGATTAAACGGCGCTCAATCAGCATCCAGCGTTTAATGAGCTGGTAAGTTAGTAAAAAGCCTAAGCCTAATAATACTGATATTTGCAGTTGTAACAGAAGCTGGAAAGCCGTGAAGTAGTAGCCGACCGCAGCCAAGATGGCGCTAAAAATAGGCGTAACAATCAAGATGGCCCATAGGGCTTTTTGAATGATCGCCATATTCGTCGCGCTAGGCTTATTTTGGCGATATTGGCCAATCAATAACATGACATCTTTGTACAGGAGAAACAGCACAACACAGAAAACGATAAACGCCCCACGGCCAAGACTGTTACGTACTAATGAAGTATCTAATGCTTCAGTGAAGCCCATTAAGCCAATTAAGGGTGCGGAAATGATCACAAATGAAGCCAAGGTTTGCTGCGCTTGTTTGATTATTTTTTTCGGCCGTCTGAAGTGGCTGATTAAAATACCTTTTTCTACCGTTAATAAGAAAAAGAATTGATAAATCAGATAACTGACACCAATAGCTAAAATACCGACTCCCACGGCATGAACCATGTTTTGCTCAGAACGGGAGAAGATAAAACCGGCCACAATAACCGGTAAAGGCTTTATTAAGGCATACACTAAGCTGATGATGAGGGTTTTGATGGTGTATTTAAATTTATCTTGCGTCACGTTACCAACAAATACCGCATAGCGACTAATTGCGGTATTAAACTTAGGGGTAAGCATGTCATGTGCCATCAAGCAGCATAATAATAAAATGCCCCACCAAGCCCAATAATTGCTGTTTTCAGACCATGATTGTTGTAACGCTTGCCACTGGCTAGGTTGCAGTAACCATACACTACTGTGACTTAAATCGATGAGCCACAATGGACCAATGCTGGGGGCATTAGGTACCCAAAATAAATGTTCGTTAAGGGTGTTTTTTAATGTGTTATGCAGTTGGTTTAGCTGCTCATAACCAATACGTAACTTGGCAAACTCAGCTAAATATTGATCATAACTTTGTAATAGTTGATCTATGAGTACTTGCTGTGACTGTAAGAGTTTTATCTGGGTTTCATTAAACATTTCACTGTCATCAAGTTGTTGACTGTTTAATGCTTGATGTTGCTCTAATTGATAGCGCTCCAGCCGTGCATCAGCTAATTCTGTTTGCAGTTTGTCTAGGTTGGGCGGTTTAGGTAATGATTGCAGCATTTGCAAAAAACGGTCGCCAAATGCCGAGTTGGTTTTTACCCAAGTAATTTGTTCTAGTACGTTTGAAAGCTGTGCATTTTGAGACTGATAGCGTTTCTCAACCCGCTGTTGCTTCTCTATTGCTGATTTAATATTACTGGTGAGCGTTTGTAATTGTTCAGCATATTGTTGGTTTGATCTACTCAGCTCTTGAGATAAAGGATCGGCTAGCTCTTGGGCATCAACTAAGTTATTGGCTATAGTATCAGCGGTTTTTTGCTGACGAGATTCAATATTGTGTTTGTTGATAAGCTCAATAAAGCTTTCTTGTTGGCTTAATAACAAGCGGTTGAGCTGCTGTTGAAGCTGGGTAATCTCGAGTTGTTTCGGACTCGCTAATCGTTCCGCCTGTAAGGTCGCAATATGCTGAGTGAGCAGTTCGGTTTGAAGCTTGTTCCGTTGGCCTAAAGGTGTCTCAATCGGTACTTGTTGGGTTTTATTGTGCTGAGTTAAGGCATTTTCTGCTTGAACAATTAAATCAGGTAGTTGTCTTTGACGTTGTGAAATAGTCCGTAATTGCTCATTGAGGCTCGACTCAGTCTCTTTTAATTCTGATAAATGGAAATAAGCCATTGAAGCCTGCTGATCCAGATCGATATCATCATCAAGGCTTAATGGGATTTGTGCTTCACGAAGTTGTCCTGCCAATGAGAGCTTGGTTTCACTGTTAGAGCGTTCGATATTGGTATAAGTTTGCTGTTCTATTTGCAGTTTTTCAATACTGCTTTGCAGTTCGGCAATTTGCGATGGTATATCAAGTGGCTGATTTTCGGCTTGGCTATTTAGCCCCAATCGTTTATCAAGGGTTAGGGGAGTGCTAGCAAATACAGAATCTGACAGTGTATTAACTATAAGGAAACACAGGAATAAACACGCTAAACGTAACATAATACTTTGCCCAGATTGGAGTCAGGACATGGTAGCAAATTTGAATGATTATAATCTATATTTTTGATGACTTTAGATCGTTTCAAGCAAAGTTGATTCCACAATAATTATTCACCCGCAAGCGGTATGATGTTTATTGATTGATGAGCCGTGCAATGATGATTGCCATGATGAGCTAAGTATAAAAGGGAATACGTCAGTGGCCAATATAAGCAAGTGTGCTGTAATCGTCTTTTCATCATTATTTAACTAGTGGTTAATGCTGATTATGCGAGGTATTTCTGCAACCCCACAAGGTAAAAAGAAAATGGAGAGAGGCAATAAAATAAAGCCGTACTGCTTAAAAACAGTACGGCTTGATGTAGCGATAACACCAGGATACTGGAGTCAGTATCCTGATAATTATATTGATTATGCTTGAGTCAGTTTAGCAAACGGTTGGCCCATACGCGTGGTTTCACCTGGCTCGACCCCATCGGCAAATGTTTCGATGGCGTCTTGTGCAAATAACATCACCACAGTACTGCCTAATTTAAAGCGACCCATTTCAGCCCCCTTTTCTAACGTAACCGCTTCTGGACCTGTAGTGGGATAATCCCAGCTAAACACTTGCTTGCCACCTGGTGGTGTCACAGTACCCGACCATATCGTTTCAATACTAGCAACAATTGTTGCACCGACTAATACCATTGCAAGTGGACCGGCTTCGGTTTCAAAGATGGCAACTACGCGCTCATTGCGAGCAAATAATCCGGGTACATTTTGCGCAGTCAGTGGGTTAACCGAAAATAAGTCGCCTGGCACGTAAGTCATTTTTGATAATGTGCCAGTGATAGGCATGTGGATGCGATGGTAATCTTTGGGCGCCAAATAAATGGTTGCAAAATCGCCACCGTCAAAACGTGCCGCATCAGATTTATCACCACCTAACAATGCTTCAGAGGTATAAGTGTGCCCTTTGGCTTGAAAAATATTGCCAGCTTCAATTGGGCCACATTGACTCACAGCTCCATCAACCGGATGTGCCATAACGCTGTTGTCTTGGTTTATCGGTCTGAGTTCAGGTTTTAATGCTCGGGTAAAAAATGCATTAAAGGTTTTGTAGGCTTCGGGCTCAGGTTGCTGTGCTTCAGACATATCAATTTTATATTGTTTGATAAACCATTTGATCCCTGCCGTGGTAATCATTCCAGCTTCAGCAGCAGCAAATTTACCGACTAAGCGCGACAGAAAGTGTTTTGGCAACATGTATTGCAAGGCAATTTTAATTGAGTCCAATGTTTTTCCCTTTTTTTCTAAGCAGATTGAGCTAGGAATAGTATTCCTAAAGGTTACTGACTCTAGGAGTCTAATTCATCAATTGCACGAAAGTGTCGTGCATGACGTTGTTCATCTAAACTGGCAATAATACGCTGATAATTGCTAAAGCGGTCTTGAGTTATTTTTCCATCAGCTAGTGCTTGTTGTAAAGCACATCCTGGGTCGTCACCATGTTTACAATCACGGAACTTGCAGGTGCCTAAAAATTCTCTAAATTCAATAAAGCACCAACCGACCCTGATAGCGTCTAAATGCCATAAGGCAAATTCACGTATACCGGGTGAATCGATTAAATCCCCGCCGCTAACAAAATGGAGTAACTTTGCGGTCGTGGTGGTGTGTTGACCTAAACCTGAGTTATCGGATACATCTCCAATTAATAGTTCAGCTTCTGGCATTAATGCATTGATCAAAGATGATTTGCCAACACCAGACTGACCGGCAAAAACACTGACGCTGTCATTGAGTAATGCTTTGAGGTCTTCAACGCCTTCACCAGTGTGACTACTGACACGGAAAACTTGATAACCAATATTTTGGTAACGCGTTAATGCCGTTTCGATTTCATCACGATTAGTGTCATCCAATAAATCAATTTTATTGAGAATGATGATCGGCGTAATATCTGTGTCTTCTGAAGCCACTAGATATCGATCAATAATTTGGGTGGTAAAGCTAGGTAAAACGGAAGACACAATTAAGATTTGATCGATGTTAGCGGCAATAATTTTGACGCCATCGTATAAATCTGGTCGAGTTAAAGAGGATTTTCGCGGGTGAACGGCGACGACAATACCACCAATACTGGAGCCCGATTGAACTTCAGTCGCGAGTCTTACCACGACCTTATCACCGGTGACTAAACTGGTCACTGCTCGGCGAATATTACAGCGCGAGACCATGCCATCTGTAGTTTCAATATCGGCATGCTGACCGAAACGAGAAATCACCACACCGGCTTGTTCAGGACCTAACAAATTATCCTGTAACTCGGCATGTTGACTATTATCGTCATTACGCTTTAATCGTTTAGTCTGATTGGCGCGCATTCGGCGTAATTGGCCCTGACTTAGGGGTTTCTTTTTACTCACAGGCTTATCTTCATTAAATAGGTGTTTTTTTGTGTATCAAAAAAACAGTATGATACACACTCTTTTATAAAAATGCCTGAATTTAGGCTACAGATAATATAAGGCGGCATAAATGGCTGTTGATGCGAATAATCTAATTTGGGTTGATTTGGAAATGACAGGCTTAGAACCCGCTGTTGATCGAGTCATTGAAATTGCAACTTTAGTGACTGACCAAGACCTCAATATCATTGCTCAAGGCCCTGTTCTAGCCATTTATCAGACAGATGATGTGTTAGCTGGGATGGACGATTGGAACCAAAAACATCATGGAGAGTCAGGATTAATTGAGCGTGTTCGTGCCAGTAAATGTTCTGAACAAGATGCGATAACACAAACGATTGATTTTTTATCTCAGTACGTGCCTAAAGGCGCATCACCAATGTGTGGCAATAGCATTGGTCAAGATCGCCGCTTTTTGAATAAATACATGTTAGAGCTTGAAGAGTATTTTCATTATCGCAACATTGATGTGAGCACCATCAAAGAGTTGGTTCGTCGTTGGAGCCCTGAAACAATGAATGGCTTTAGCAAGAAAAATACACATCAAGCATTAGAAGATATCAAAGAGTCTATTGCCGAAATGCAGTTTTATCGCAGTGAAGTATTTAAAATTTAAGCAATTGAACAATTTTTTTCAAAAAGGGGGTTGCAGCATAGTAAAATTTACCTATAATGCGGCCTCAACTTTCTACAGAGCGCCAAACTCTGAGGCATAGG
Organism: Shewanella sp. SG44-6; assembly: GCF_014164185.1. Classification (NCBI taxonomy): domain Bacteria; kingdom Pseudomonadati; phylum Pseudomonadota; class Gammaproteobacteria; order Alteromonadales; family Shewanellaceae; genus Shewanella; species Shewanella sp. SG44-6. The sequence continues at coordinate 7,465 of NZ_JACJER010000002.1, forward strand.
AAGTTGTCATGAAATTTGAAAGTATGCGACATTATTTCAGTTGGCATGGGTTGAAAGACGATACCTTGCTAACTTAATAATGAAGCAAACAGTACGCGACATTAGCTCAGTTGGCATAGGTTGAAAGACGATACCTTGCTAACTTTATAATGAAGCAAATAGTACGCGACATTAGCTCAGTTGGTAGAGCGATACCTTGCCAAGGTATAGGTCATCGGTTCGAACCCGATATGTCGCTCCAAATTTCTAGATACAATTCTTGAAATGCGACATTAGCTCAGTTGGCATAGGTTGACAGACGATACCTTGCTAAATTTATAATGAAGCAAACAGTACGCGACATTAGCTCAGTTGGTAGAGCGATACCTTGCCAAGGTATAGGTCATCGGTTCGAACCCGATATGTCGCTCCAAATTTCTAGATGAAATTTTTGAAATGCGACATTAGCTCGGTTTAGTTAATCGCAAGAGTCGATACCCATCTTATTCCAAGGTATAGGTCATCGGTTCAAACCTCTCTTTATTTTCAAAGAAAGGTCGCTGTAAATTTTACATGATTTGAAATGCGACATTAGGTAAGTTGGCATAGGTTGAAAGCATATACCTTGTTGATTATTATAATGAAGCAAACAGTACGCGACATTAGCTCAGTTGGTAGAGCGATACCTTGCCAAGGTATAGGTCATCGGTTCGAACCCGATATGTCGCTCCAAATCACTTAGTCTGTTAAAATTCTTATTTTTAGAACATGCGATACCTTGCCAAGGTATAGGTCATCGGTTCGAACCCCTCTTTGTTTATAAAGAAAAGTCACTCAAAATCACTTCCTCTGTTAAAAATCCAATTAATTACTATTACGACACTAGACTCAGTTGCGTTTTCAGAAAATGCGATACCTTGTTAAGATATCGGTCATCTGTTCGAACCTTTCTTAGTTTATAAAGAAAAAGTCGCTCCAAATCTTGTTTATTCCAAAACTGGTGAAGTGTTTACTTTTGCATAAGGCCTACCAAAGCTAAATTGACATTTTCTTATGCTCACCACTGCAATCTAACTCATCCCGAATGTTGTCATTTTAATAAATTTGCATCATCTACGTTTGAGCAAATTGTTTTTGCAATCAACAAACAAGTGATCTAGTACTCACTTCTTCATGGATCTCTAAAGTAAGAGCATATTGTTGAAGTAAAACATGATCTGGTTCAAATCATTTACTGGTGTTATCTCTGATAATCAACTCAAGATAGATTTTCCTAAGAAGTTAGGGCTTTAAACGAGGTGAGTATTATGCGGATCCAACAACTGAGTGAGCTACTTGATTATGTTGCTAATTGCCATCTCGATATGGAGAAATTATATAAGCGTTTAGATCGAAACGCAGACTCCTCCAGAGTAAAAATGATGCTAACTTATTTTCAACAGCATGAGAGACATATATACGAAACACTTGAAAGTTACATAGAAGATGCGCCCTCAAGAATCTTAAATACTTGGTATAAAGACATTACTTTCGAAGATTTTAGCAAACGTTGTCTTGAAACCTCATTAGCCGCCAATATGCAAGAAGACCAAGTACTCGAGCTGCATCTTGATTTAGAAAATCGCTTAATCGCGCTGCTAGAAAAAACAGCGATGAGTAGTCCTACTGATGAAATTAAGAGTGCATTAATGGATTTGGTCAGAGTGGCGCAAACTCAACAAAAACGTTTAGTTCACAGCACAATTCGTATGGATGATATCTAAACGACATATTAAATTTTGACATAACTTCCTGAAGTGTTAGTTTGCCAGCTATTCCCAGTAGCTGGCTTTTTTTATTAACAAAAAATAACCACCATAACTGTGGGAGTTCCCCTATAACTTCTGTTATATTTAGCATTCTTGTAACTCTTTTTTATGGAAGCTGACTTTACCCATGACATCGCTGCTTAAAACCCTTGAAAATGAACAAGCTACTGTCGCTCTTGGGCAACAAATTGCGCAGTGGATTGTGCCACCATTAACGATTTATCTTACTGGTGACTTAGGCGCGGGTAAAACAACGTTTAGTCGAGGTATTATCCAAAGTTTGGGTCATCAAGGCGCGGTGAAAAGTCCGACTTATACCTTGGTTGAGCCTTATGAATTTAACGATATGGATGTGTATCATTTTGATCTGTATCGATTAGCTGATCCAGAGGAGCTCGAGTATATGGGGATCCGTGATTACTTCACTGACAGAAGTGTGTGTCTAGTTGAATGGCCTGATAATGGTCATGGATTACTTCCTAAGGCTGACATCCATTTGCATTTACGTTATAAAGAATCTCAAAGACAGGTTGAATTACAAGCCATATCCCCTGCAGGGCAGGCAATTTTAAATAAAATTAATATAAATAATAATGACTTTTAAAAAAACTTTTTTTATTCCTATTATCATCACGCTGTTGTTTTTGCCTAATTTAGTTTGGGCAGCCAATCAACTTGATAGCGTGCGTATTTGGGCTGCTCCTGAATCGACTCGAGTGGTGTTTGATTTAACTCAAGCTCCTAAATACGACAGTTTTACCTTAACGGGGCCAGATCGTTTGGTGGTTGATATTCAGGATACTGGCGCTAAAGTTAATTTAGATAAAATAGCGAATAACAGCAAAATTATCAAAAAGATACGTTTTAGCTCACCGCCTAAAAAAGGCATATTGCGTTTGGTTATGGATTTAACTAAACCGGTAAAGTCCAGTTTGTTTACTTTGCCTCCGACAGCTCCTTATGGCAACCGTCTGGTAGTCGACTTAGAAAATGTTGACGGTGGATCCTCTACAGGTCAAACCGTTAGCCGCTCTGCTAATCAGTCATCGCGAGACATTGTGGTTGCCATTGATGCGGGCCACGGCGGCGAAGATCCAGGGTCTATTGGACCTTCTGGCATGCATGAAAAACGGGTAGTGCTTGAAATTGCCAAGCGTTTGGCGCGTAAAGTGGATGCAACTCCGGGCATGCGAGCGGTGATGACGCGTACTGGCGATTATTTTGTTAACTTGAATAAACGCTCAGAACTGGCACGAAACAGTAAAGCTGATTTATTGATATCGATTCATGCAGATGCCTTCACTTCACCGCAGCCAAGTGGCGCGTCTGTTTGGGTGTTATCAATGCGCAGAGCCAATAGTGAAATTGGTCGCTGGTTAGAGCAAAAAGAGAAACACTCAGAGTTATTAGGCGGTGCAGGCGAGATCATTCAAAATACCGATAGTGAACAATATTTAGCCATGACATTACTCGATATGTCGATGAACAGTTCGATGGCGATAAGTCATTCTATTGCTGGTGATATTCTTCGTGACTTAGATACGATTACTCACCTTCACAAAAGAAATCCAGAATCGGCAAGTTTTGCTGTACTTAAATCACCAGATATTCCCTCTATTTTAGTTGAAACTGGCTTTATCTCTAATCCAGGTGAAGAACGGTTGTTGTCTAACGGTAATCATCAAGAAAAGCTGGCTAATGCCATTTATAAAGGTGTGCTGCGTTATTTTGAAGGTAATCCGCCCGCTGACTCTTTGATGGCCAAGACGTCAAACGTTAAACACAGTGTAAAGCGTGGCGAGTCGTTATCAATTATTGCGCAGCGTTACAGTGTTTCTGTAAACAGTATTAAGCAAGCCAATAATTTAAAGAGTGATGTAGTACGTATTGGTCAAAAACTCGTAATACCAAGGGCTTAATATGGCTATTCAACTGTTACCGCCACAACTTGCAAACCAAATCGCAGCAGGCGAGGTGGTTGAGCGACCTGCATCAGTGGTGAAAGAACTGGTTGAAAACAGTCTTGATGCCGGCGCGACTAGAGTTGATATTGATATCGATAAAGGCGGAAGTAAGCTGATTCGTATCCGCGATAACGGTGCGGGTATTCCTAGGGATGAGTTGGCATTAGCACTGTCGCGTCATGCAACGTCAAAAGTTCATACGCTCGATGACCTCGAAGCTATTTTAAGCTTCGGTTTTCGCGGTGAGGCGCTAGCCAGTATTAGCTCAGTGTCACGGCTAACATTAACCTCAAAAACAGTTGAGCAGTCTGAAGCTTGGCAGGCCTACGCTGAAGGCTCGCAAATGGATGTCAAAGTGACCCCTGCTGCACATCCACAAGGCTCGACCATTGAAGTGGTCGACTTGTTTTTTAATACCCCCGCCAGAAGACGCTTCTTAAAAAGTGATAAAACCGAATTCACTCATATTGATGAGTGGTTAAAGCGGATTGCCATCGTGCGCCGCGATATTCATTTTACCCTGACCCACAATGGTAAATTAGTGCGTCAGTATCGTCCTGCAAATACCGAGATTCAAACGCAGCAACGTTTAGCACAAATTTGTGGCCGAGCGTTTGCGGAGCAAGCTTTAAGCATTGCTTGTGAACATGAAGGCTTATCTCTAAATGGTTATTTACAGTCACCACAAGATACAGTCATCACCGAGACGAATTTCTTTTATGTCAATGGACGATTAATTAGAGACCGACTGGTTAATCATGCTGTTAAACAAGCCTTTGCTGAGTACGGTATTGAGCATCAACCTGGATATGTGTTGATGTTATCACTTGATCCACACCAGGTTGATGTGAACGTGCACCCAGCCAAGCATGAAGTGCGTTTTCATCAATCTCGCTATGTGCATGATTTTATATTACAAGCAGTGCAATCGGCATTAGTGCAAATGCCTGCGTTGGCCTTATCTGAGCATGAACCAGAATCTGAATCTAATTCACTAGATAAACATGATAATTCTGCAATGGTGCCCCAAGATCCAACTGTGATGGATGATGCCAATAGCGTCGCTAGCATTGAAGACGTATTCTCACTTAACCGTGACTCCACTAAAGCGATTAATAGTGTTAGCGCGTTCGGCTCAATGCATGTTCCGGGAAAGAATAATAGTTTATCTGGGGGGTATTCAGCTGCAATTAAGCCTAGTTATGATAAAAAGCCTGCTAGCCCATTAACTGCTGCCCAGACCAAATCTGCCATTGCTAGCTATGGACAGTTATTGCATACCCCGATGAATAGCGCGATATCATATGTTAATGAAGTCGCGACTGAGTTGGCCATCCCCCCATTGTTAGCGGGTGAGTATTGGGTGATATGCAAAGATGATAAGTTGTCATTGTTGCCTATAAAAAAGGTGCAATTGGCAGTGAGAAAGCAGCAAATTGAAATCAAACTCGCTAATGGCTTAGTGTCACAACCGTTATTAATGCCAGTATCAGTAGCTGCAGATTTAGATTGGCCAGAAACCTTAGCCAAGCGTGATCAATTACTGCGTAAGATGGGTATTGAATTAACAATTCGCTTTCAGCAGTTGATTATTAAAAAAGTGCCCCCATATTTGAGGGAAAGCCAACTTGCTGTTGTGATACCTGAATTATTGCAATGGATACAAATAGAGCAACCTTCAGATAATGCTATTGTCGGTTGGCTTGCACAACAAAGTTTATCGCAATTTGAGCCAGTACAAGTCTTATGGCAGCAATTTTGTGCACTTGACGATGAAACGAAACAAACTTGTTATGACCAAGAGCACGTATTGCCTTGGCAAAATTGGATGAAAAATAATTAACGTGAACAGTGTCGATAAGCCGAAAATCATTTTTTTAATGGGGCCTACTGCCTCAGGCAAGACGGCATTAGCCATTGAAATGGCGACAAAGCATAATTGCGAGATTATTTCAGTCGATTCAGCGCTTATCTATCGTGGCATGGATATCGGTTCAGCTAAACCGACGGCGAAAGAGTTGCAAATGGCTCCGCACAAGTTAATTGATATACTTGATCCTAGCGAAAGTTATTCAGCGGCAGATTTTCGCCGTGATGCACTATTGGCTATCGAAGACATTATTCGTCGCGGTAAGACCCCTTTACTCGTGGGTGGCACCATGATGTACTTTAAAGCACTGTTAGAAGGTCTATCTCCTTTACCCTGTGCAGATGAAGGTATTCGGCAGCAAATATTGGCGCAAGCGCAAACAGACGGTTGGGACGTATTACACCAACAATTATGTCAAATAGATCCGGTTGCTGGAGCAAGAATTCATCCTAACGATCCACAACGATTATCGCGTGCATTAGAGGTTTATCGGATCAGTGGCAAAACAATGACTGAATTGACTCAAACTAAATCAGTCGCTTTGCCGTATGATGTAGTGCAATTTGCTATTGCACCTAACGATCGAAGTGTATTACATGAATTAATTGCTAAGCGATTTAATATCATGCTTGAGCAAGGCTTTATCGATGAGGTGTCACGCTTAAAAGCGCGTGGTGACTTAGATTTAGACATGCCATCAATGCGTTGTGTAGGTTACAGGCAGTGCTGGCAATACCTTGATAAAGAATTTGATCATGCGACTATGGTCGAAAAAGCTACCGCAGCCACTAGGCAATTGGCCAAACGTCAATTAACATGGTTGAGGAGTTGGCCGGAATTACAGTGGCTTGAAAGTGGTGTCGAAGGGAATTTAGTTACGCTTATGCGACAAAGCCGCTAGCTTATTAGCCGTTGCTGTATAATACTAAAACTAAACAATAAAACTTAATTCAACATATTTTAAAATAAAAAAGGAAATTCAAATGGCTAAGGGGCAATCTTTACAAGACCCATTTTTGAACGCATTGCGTCGTGAGCGTGTACCAGTCTCTATCTATTTAGTGAATGGTATTAAATTACAAGGCCAAGTTGAGTCATTCGATCAATTTGTTATCTTGTTGAAAAATACTGTAAGCCAAATGGTTTACAAACACGCTATTTCAACAGTCGTACCAGCACGCCCATTTAACGTTACTGCTCACCAAGGGACTGCCCATGGTGAAGAAAGCGATGCTGAATAATTTGAAAAGGAATACAATTTTTGTTTGATCGTTATGAAGCGGGTGAAACAGCGGTATTAGTACACATAGATTTTTCCGACGACGAACGTCGAGAGGATCTCACTGAGTTACAGCTATTAGTTGAATCTGCTGGTGCTCGCTCTGTTGGAGTGATTACTGGCAGTAGACGCTCGCCAGATCGTAAATTTTTTATCGGTACCGGTAAAGCTGAAGAACTAGCCGCAATGGTAGCTGCTACAGAGGCCAATGTAGTGATTTTTAATCATGCATTGAGTCCTGCTCAAGAGCGTAATCTTGAATTAGTATGCCAGTGCCGAGTCTTAGACAGAACTACGCTGATTCTTGATATTTTTGCTCAGAGAGCAAGGACTCATGAAGGTAAATTGCAAGTGGAGCTAGCGCAATTGCGCCACATGTCGACGCGCCTTATCCGTGGTTGGACTCATTTAGAGCGACAAAAAGGCGGTATTGGTATGCGAGGGCCGGGTGAGACCCAGCTTGAAACAGACCGACGTTTATTAAGAGGGCGGATTAAGAACATTAATCGTCGACTTGATAAAGTGGATAAACAACGTGAGCAAAGCCGCCGAGCTCGTAAGCGAAGTGATTTAGCAACAGTGTCTTTGGTGGGTTATACCAACGCGGGTAAATCGACATTATTTAATGCGCTAACTTCGTCGGACGTTTATGCTGCAGATCAATTATTTGCAACATTAGATCCAACACTGCGTAAATTATCCTTACCCGACGGTGCGGTAATTTTAGCAGACACAGTTGGTTTCATTCGTCATTTACCTCACGACCTTGTTGCAGCATTTAAAGCCACACTACAAGAAACTCGACAAGCAGAGATCCTTTTACATATCGTTGATTGTGCCGATGACAATATGGCTGAAAATTTTGAACAAGTACAAAGCGTACTTAAAGAAATCGATGCCGATGAAATCCCGCAATTAGTCGTGTGTAATAAGATTGATTTGCTTGAAGATTTCGCGCCTCGTATCGATTACGGTGAAGACGGTAAACCTGAAAGGGTTTGGGTCTCTGCGCAAAAACGCATTGGATTTGATTTGCTGCTTAAAGCGATAACCGAATTAATCGGTCAAGTTATTTGCGAGCTTACATTGAAAATACCTGCATCAGCAGGACATTATCTTGGCCAGTTTTATCGACTGGATGCAATACAGCAGAAAGAGTATGACGATCTGGGGAACTGTATTTTATCTGTTCGTTTATCGGATGCCGATTGGCGCCGATTAGCTAAACAGAGTCAAGGGGAATTAGAGACATTTATTTTTGACGACTCAGAAGTAGACATCTCTTGTTAATCTCATTTATTTCATCCAATTATGGAGTGCTAAATGGCTTGGAATGAGCCCGGTAACAAGGGGAACAAAGACCCTTGGGGAAATAAAGGTGGTAACGATAAAGGGCCACCAGATCTTGACGAAGTATTTCGTAACCTATCAAAACGTTTTGGTGGCAAGGGGGGCAATGGCGCCTCTGGTCAGCCATTTAATTCATCTTTATTGATTGTTTTTGCCGTTATTGCCGTCATTATCTGGGCATTGTCTGGTTTATATACAGTTAAGGAAGCTGAGCGTGGTGTGTTACTCCGTTTTGGTCAACACATTGGTGAAGTGAGTTCCGGTTTACATTGGAAAGCCACTTTTATTGATGAGGTGACAATGGTTGACGTGGAAACGTTCCGTTCGATCCCTGCGTCAGGCAGAATGCTGACATCTGACGAAAACATTGTGAATGTTGAGCTTGTGGTTCAATACAGCGTATCAGATGCTTATTCATATCTGTACAGTGCTGTTGATGCCAACTCGAGTTTACGTGAAGCGACTGACAGTGCATTGCGTTATGTCATTGGTCACAATCGTATGGATGATATTTTAACCACAGGGCGTGATGCTATTCGTCGTGATACTTGGACAGAGTTAGAACGTATTATTGAGCCATATAAACTAGGCTTAGAAATTCGTGACGTTAACTTTTTACCTGCTCGTCCTCCAGAAGAAGTAAAAGATGCATTTGATGATGCAATTTCAGCTCAGGAAGATGAACAGCGCTTTATTCGTGAAGCTGAAGCTTATGCCCGCGAAATCGAACCTAAAGCGCGTGGACAAGTTGAACGTATGGCACAACAAGCTAGTGCTTATAAAGAGCGTGAAGTTCTTGAAGCTAGAGGTAAAGTCGCTCGATTTGAGAAGTTATTACCTGAGTATAAAGCTGCGCCAGATGTAACTCGAAATCGTTTATACATAGATGCAATGCAATCTGTGTTGGCGGATACTAATAAAGTACTTGTCGACACCAAAAGTAGCGGTAATCTGATGTACTTACCTTTGGATAAGCTGATGGATTCTTCTAAGAGTCAGCGTAATCAAGTAGAACCTGAGGTAGAACGTCACATCAACTCTGTCTCTAGTAGTGGTGTTGATACGCCGATTACTAGTATGCCGACTGATGGTCGTCTCAGCCGCGAAGATCGTCTTCGCCAAGGGAGGAACTAACAATGGGTAGATTAGCAGTGATCATTCTTGTCATCATTTTAGGGGTGAGTTTTTCCTCTTTAATGGTGGTAAGCGAAGGTGAACGTGCCATCGTTGCACGTTTCGGTAAGGTACTCAAAGAAGATGACGTAACAACCGTCTTTGCACCAGGCCTTCACTTTAAATTTCCTTTGGTAGATAAAGTTCGATATCTGGATTCTCGTATTCAGACATTGGATGGTGCCGCGGATCGTTTTGTGACTTCTGAAAAGAAAGACTTAATGGTCGACTCTTATGTTAAGTGGCGTATTCGTGATTTTGAAAAGTACTATCTTTCTACCAATGGCGGTATTAAAGCCAATGCAGAAAGCTTATTACAAGCCAAAATCAGCAACGACTTACGTACTGAATTTGGTCGTCGCACTATCAAAGAGATTGTTTCTGGTAAGCGTGATGAGTTGCAAACCGATGCATTACAAAACGCTTCTGAAAGTGCTGAAAATCTTGGTATTGAAGTGGTTGATGTGCGCGTAAAGCAAATTAACTTACCTGCTAATGTCAGTACTAGTATTTACCAACGTATGCGCGCTGAACGTCAAGCTGTGGCGAAAGAGCACCGTGCACAAGGTAAAGAACAAGCTGAAATTATCCGTGCGACTATTGATGCCAATGTGACAGTAAAGGTTGCTGAAGCTGAACGTAAAGCGCTTACCATTCGTGGTGAAGGTGATGCATTGTCGGCAAAAATTTATGCTGATGCCTACAGTAAAGACGCTGAGTTTTATAGCTTTTTACGTAGTCTAGAAGCTTACAAAGCAAGTTTTGCCGGTAAGAATGACATTATGGTGTTAGAGCCTGAAGGTGATTTCTTCAAATACATGAAATCGTCTAACGGTAAGTAACATTTATATCATTTAGTTCAAAAAGCTCGGTCTTTACCGAGCTTTTTTGTGGCTGAAAGTTAATCTAATTAGTATGAATTCAGTTTTTCTAAAAACGGTCATAAATCATAACGAAGACTTTTTATTGTGTTTTTGATTATTTTTTATTAATAATTGCTTGTTTTAAATGTCTTTATTACCTCTTTAAGTACTAATTAAGGGACGACTAATTGTTATAATCTGGCTGATTTATAAGCGTTTTTGAAAAAAATGTTAATATCCTCACTCTAGATGTATGTTTTCTCTATGATCTAGTTCTAATTTTTCGCTATAATGAGCACCGCCTCAAAGTATGATTTTAGCGCTTCACCCTTTGTGAACGCTAAAGTATTGAAATATAAAAATTCCAACACCCTCTGGGAGATAAGTGGATGAGCAATGCGCCAGTCGATACCGGACGTCGCAGATTCCTGACAGCTGCAACCGCCGTAGTAGGTGGTGCTGGTGCCGTCGCTGTAGCGGTTCCTTTCATCAAGTCATGGAATCCGAGCGCCAAAGCGAAAGCTGCAGGTGCGCCGGTTGAAGTAAATATTAGTAAAGTTGAACCAGGTCAGTTAATTCGTGTCGAATGGCGCGGAAAACCGGTTTGGGTCGTTCGTCGTACAGAAACTGTGCTAAATAATCTTAAAACATTAGACAGTCAATTACGTGATCCTGCTTCCGAAGAAATGCAGCAACCAGAATATGCAACTAATCCTGCACGTTCTATTAAGCCTGAATTTTTCATAGCAGTCGGTATCTGTACCCACTTAGGTTGTTCACCAACTTATCTACCTGATTCATTCGGTGAGCAGGTTGAGGGTGTAACATCTGGGTTCTTCTGTCCTTGTCATGGTTCTAAATTTGACATGGCTGGTCGTGTATTCCAGGGTGTTCCTGCACCATTAAACCTAGTGGTTCCACCGCACAAATATATCGATGACGCTAACGTTATCATCGGTGTAGATACAGGAGCGGCGTAATGGTTAAGAATATTATTGATTGGATTGATGCTCGCATCCCAATGACGGCAACGTATAACCGTCATGTGGGTCAGTATGCCACACCAAAGAATTTCAACTTTTGGTATTTCTTTGGCTCATTAGCATTATTAGTTTTAGTTAACCAGTTACTGACTGGTATTTGGTTAACCATGAATTACGTACCAACAGCAGAAGGTGCATTCGCTTCTGTTGAATACATAATGCGTGATGTTGAATACGGCTGGTTATTACGTTATATGCACTCTACTGGTGCGTCAGCGTTCTTCTTTGTCATTTATATGCACATGTTCCGTGGATTAATTTACGGTTCTTATCAAAAACCAAGAGAGCTTTTATGGCTGTTTGGTATGTTGATATTTTTAGTGTTGATGGCTGAAGCATTTATGGGTTACTTACTGCCTTGGGGACAAATGTCCTATTGGGGCGCACAGGTAATTATCTCTTTGTTTGGTGCTATTCCTGTTATTGGTGATGACCTAACATTGTGGATCCGTGGTGACTATGTTATTTCCGGTGCAACACTAAACCGTTTCTTCGCATTACACGTTATTGCGCTGCCACTTGTATTGGTTGTGTTGGTGTTCTTACATCTAATCGCATTACATGAAGTGGGATCGAACAACCCTGATGGTGTTGAAATTAAAAAGAACAAAGATGAGAACGGATGGCCTATTGATGGTATTCCATTCCACCCTTATTACACTGTAAAAGATATTATGGGTGTAGCAGGCTTCTTAATCGTGTTCTGTTATGTGCTGTTCTTTATGCCTGAAGGTGGTGGATACTTCCTTGAGAAGCCAAACTTTGAAGCGGCTAACCCAATGAAGACTCCTGCGCATATTGCACCGGTTTGGTATTTCACACCATTCTATGCGATTTTACGTGCAATTCCCGACAAGTTAATCGGTGTTGTTGCTATGGGTCTGTCGATTGCAGTGCTATTTGTCCTGCCTTGGCTTGACCGTTGTAAAGTCAAATCTATCCGTTACCGTAGTTTGATTCACAAAATCAACATCGCACAATTTACTGTGTCGTTCATTATTCTTGGCTATTTAGGTGTGGTTCCTGCAACGCCTGAGCTAACTATTGCGGCACGTGTATTCACTTTCACTTACTTTGGTTTCTTCGTAGCCCTATGGGTTTACAGTAAGAATGAGAAAACAAAAGAAGTTCCTACGAGGGTGACACACTAATGAAAAAGTTATTAATTGCATTAGTTACACTACTGCCATCTCTCGCTATGGCTGCAGGTGGAAACGAGGTTCATTTAGAAAGCGCTAACGTTAACTTGCATGACAAAGCGTCATTAGAGCGTGGTCTGGATTTATTCCAGCAATATTGTTCAGGTTGTCACAGCACTAAGTACCAACGTTATGAGCGTGTAGCAACTGACTTAGACATCAGTGGCGATGATATGCGTAATAAGTACATGTTCACTGATGCTAAAATCGGTGATTTAATGGAAAACGCTATTCCTCCTGTTGATGCGGCTAAATGGTTTGGTGCTCCGCCTCCAGACTTAACCTTGGTTGCTCGTGTACGTGGAGCTGATTGGGTATTTTCATACCTAAAAGGTTTCTATGCTGATGAAACGCGTCCATTTGGTGTGAACAACACCGTGTTTCCATTAGTGGCTATGCCGCACGTTTTACAAGACTTACAAGGTGTTGCAACTCCTCAATATGAAAAGACTGTCATTGATGGTGTTGAAACTATGATGTTGGTCGGCATGAATCCTCCTACTGGTGGCAAAATGAGTGCAGAAGAGTACGACCAAGCAGTTCGTGATATCACGGGTTTCTTAGTCTATTCAGCTGAACCTGTCCAGTTAGAGCGTGAAGCTTTAGGTTGGTGGGTACTTGGATTCTTGTTTATTTTCTTCATCATTGCCTATTTGTTGAAGAAAGAATACTGGAAAGATGTGCACTAGCCATCAATAACGGTTAATATACATTATCCGCATATTGTAAACGGGGGGCTTAGCCCCTCGTTTGTTTTGTTTTTTCTACATTCTGGAGGGTATCAATGGCTGTTGCTGCCAACAAACGCTCTATCATGACACTTTTTTCTGGTGCCGATGATTTATATAGTCACCAAGTACGTATCGTATTGGCTGAAAAAGGGGTTACCGTTGATGTTTTACAGGTAGACCCAAGTGAGATGCCTGAAGATTTACTTGAAGTAAATCCATACAACTCGGTACCAACTTTAGTTGATCGTGAACTCGTGTTGTACGAATCTCGCATTATTATGGAATATTTGGATGAACGTTTTCCTCATCCTCCACTAATGCCTGTATACCCAGTATCTCGCGGCCAAAGCCGTTTAATGATGCACAGAATCGACACCGATTGGTATGCGCTTGTTGAGCGTATCCGTAAAGGTGAAAAAGCTGATGCTGCGCGTAAAGAGTTAATGGAAAGTCTAATCGCTTTAGCGCCAGTATTTGCTGAAATGCCATACTTCATGAGCGAAGAGTTTGGTTTATCTGATTGCTACCTAGGCCCATTATTATGGCGCTTACCGGTATTAGGTATTCACTTAGACCCGCGTACATCGAAAGATATCAGTGCTTATATGACACGTATTTTTGAACGTGAATCATTTAAAGCATCGTTAACTGAGGCTGAGCGCGAAATGCGCATGGGCATGTGATGAAACCAATAACAGCTAATCGTCCATATTTGTTGCGTGCTTACTATGAGTGGTTGATGGATAACCATTTGACGCCACACGTAGTCGTGGATGCATTTGTTAACGGTACACAAGTTCCACAGCAATTTGTTAAAGACGGTCAAATTGTCTTGAATATTGCAACTGGAGCTGTGGCAAATCTTCACATGTCGAATGATTCCGTCGAGTTTAATGCCCGTTTTGGTGGTGTTCCACAAAATGTGTATTTACCAATGGCCTCAATTGTGGCCATTTATGCTCGTGAAAACGGTGCCGGCACTGTATTTGATATGGAAGATGCTTATATGATCGAAGGTGAGCAGGATGAGTTGTCATCTGTGCCACCATCAATGAAATCTGTTGATGATACTTCGACATTACCGCCATCGCCTAAATCGACTACTGGTGACAAAGCTAAACGTAAAAACCATTTAACTGTGGTGAAGTAACGATTCGTTACCATGACATAAAACCAGTCGCAAGGCTGGTTTTTTTTAAGCTAAAATTGCAGTATCACCATTTTTTATCGCTCAAATGGAACCCCAAATGTTGTTGATGATTGATAATTATGATTCTTTTACGTTCAACTTAGTGCAATATTTCCAAACGCTTGGACAAGAGATCCTCGTTAAGCGTAATGATGAAATCACCATTGAACAAATTGAAGCATTAGCGCCCACTCATTTAATCATTTCTCCTGGTCCATGCACTCCAAACGAAGCAGGGATCTCGCTTGCCGCCATTGAATATTTTGCTGGGAGATTGCCAATTTTAGGTGTTTGTCTCGGCCACCAAGCCATCGCCCAAGTGTTTGGTGTTGATGTTGTACGTGCAAAGCGTGTTATGCACGGTAAAACCAGCTTAATTGAGCACAATCAACAGGGATTATTTTCTCAGTTAGCATTACCCTTGCAAGTGACGCGTTACCATTCATTGTTGATTAATGATGTTCCCAAGGATTTTACGCTGGACGCATGGTTTGATGACCCTGTTCATGGGCGTGAAATTATGGCGATGAGCTATGCTGATTTACGTATATACAGTGTGCAGTTTCATCCTGAGTCTATTTTGACCCAGCAAGGGCATGAATTGCTGAATAACTTTTTACAGTTATAAAGTGTAATCAAGGCTACCTATTTCAGTTCATTATCACTTATTCTGTTACAACTTCTGCAACCAATCTGGCTAAATTCTCGCGTATATTTATGCTATAAAGAGCGCTTAAAAATAATAAAAGGGATAACCATGACAAGCTTTATGCGAAACTTTGCGGTGAGCGCAATTTCTTTGGCGATGATCAGTGGCTGTGCTGCGACAGCAAAAAATGACGATACGATGGTTATCGCAAAGCCTACCGCTACATCATTGATGGTGCCATTAGCCCAACCTCCAAAAGCCGATCAGTTATTAACGCTTAATCAAATCATGGCTAATCCGGATTGGATGGGAATATTTGCCCAAGGAGCCTATTGGAGTGATGACAGCCAATCGGTGTATTTTAGTCGCCAAGCACACCAGTCGCCTATTCGTGATTTTTATCAACAAGCCATCGGCCAGTCTGAAGCGAATAAACTAGCATTGGATCAGTTACACCTTGCTGATCAGCGCAATGGTGTGTTGAATCAAGCTAAAACTAAAAAAGCTTACATTTATCAAGGTAACGTATTTGTAAAAGATTTATCAAACGGCGATATTACTCAAATGACTCGCCAAAATGATCCGATTAGCGGCGTTCGCTTTTTGAGCGGCGGCGATCTTGCATTTTGGCAAGGTAATAATATTTTTCGTTTATACCAATCTAGTGGACTTGTGGAGCAAATGGCTGCAATCCTAATGGAAAATGAGCCTAAAAATACGCCAGCCCCCAGTACTTTTATGGCCAAACAGCAGCAAAGATTAATCCAATATGTTGCCATGCAACACGATAACAGTCTGACGCGTGATGAATATAGCGAATCATTGGCTAAAGCTGATCCGACTTTTTCAGCAAAACCTTGGTATTTAGGTGATGCGGAAGTTGTGTCAGAAATGAGTTTATCGCCAGATGGACGTTACGTTCTATTGGCGTTAACGGATAAAAATTATAGTTGGCGTGCAGAACACGACATTATGCCCAATTATTTAGGGCAAGAAGGTTATGTTGATCCCGTGCCTGCTCGTGCTCGTGTGGCAGAAGATGTTTTCCCAGGTCAGCGTTTAGTATTACTCGACCTTACTGAACACAGTAAAAAAGATATTACCATTGAAGGCCTAGCCGGTTTTGATGAGGATGTACTTGCTAGCGTTAAAGCTGAAAATGCAAAAGCCCAAGGTAAAACCTACGAAAGCCACAAAGCGCCGCGTTTAGTGCAGTTAATGCAAGATTGGGAGTGGAGTCAAAGCGCTATTCAGTGGAATGATTCTGGCGATAAATTATTAGTGATGCTTGAAGCGGTTGATAATAAAGATCGCTGGATCGCGAGCGTCGATCTTCAAAAAGGCAAACTCTCCACTGAGCATCGGTTACATGATGATGCTTGGGTTAACTATAATTTTAATCAATTCGGTTGGATAACCGGTACAGATACCATGTACTACTTATCTGAAGAGTCTGGATTCTCTCAGTTATATACCAAAACAGCCGCAGGTAAGGTATCGGCATTAACTAAGGGTAAATTTGTGGTTGATAATGTGACCTTATCTCCAGATGCAAAATACTTTTATTACCGTGCAAATAAGGACCATCCGGGCAGTTATAATGTTTACCGTGTAGAAATTGCCAGCGGAAAATCAGAACAACTGACTCAGTGGTTAGGGACATTGGATTACAGCTTAAGCCCCGATGGCCAATCACTGTTATTAACAGCTTCATCTGCTATTCACCCCGATGAACTCTATATTCAGCCTATTGGTGGCGAGATTAGCCAATTAACCGACTATACCAGCACTGCATTTAAACAATATCCATGGCAAGTACCGCAAGTTGTTGCGTTACCTTCAACCCATGGTGCAGAGCCCATTTATGCGCGGGTTTATTTGCCGCAAGGTTATGATCCTAAACAGGCTGATAAATATCCGGCAGTGATGTTTAATCATGGCGCGGGTTATTTACAGAATGCTCATTATGGATTTTCGGGTTACTTCCGTGAATTTATGTTCAATAACTTGTTAACCCAACAAGGTTACGTGGTAATGGATATGGATTATCGCGGTTCAAAAGGTTATGGACGTGATTGGCGTACGTCGGTTTATCGTAATATGGGCCATCCAGAAGTGGAAGATCTAAAAGATGGTGTGGCTTGGATGGCAAGCAATGCTAATGTGGATCCTCAACGTGTAGGCACCTATGGGGGGTCATATGGCGGCTTCCTTACTTTTATGGCGTTATTTAATGAACCTGATTTATTCCAAGCAGGGGCCGCATTACGTCCTGTAGCCGATTGGGCTCATTATAATGCGCCTTATACCTCTAATATTTTAAATACGCCTGACGTTGACCCTATCGCTTATGAGCGTAGTTCGCCGATAGAACATGCTCAAGGTTTACAAAAACCATTACTGATCATGAGTGGTGTCTTAGATGATAACGTATTTTTCCAAGACAGTGTGCGCATGGTGCAACGTCTAATTGAATTAGAAAAACCGATGTTTGAAACGGCAATCTATCCTGTTGAGCCACATGGATTTAAGCAACCTTCTAGTTGGTTAGATCAGTATCGTCGTATTTATAAGTTGTTTGAACAAGAGCTGAAATAGTCAGCGCTAAGTTCAAAAAGACAAATAAATATTTATTAAGGCTTCCTTTGAGAAGCCTTAATTTTTATTATTAAGCGACTAACACAATAAAAGGCAATGTGAGTGGCAATATCAATAGCAGGTGGGGTTAGGCCCGGAAAAGTCATCGAAATTGAGCGCCGACTCTATAAGCAGCTTATTGTGGGTAAGCATAAAGTTAATGCTATGCCAGATGAGATCAGCGAAGACTTAGAAGAAAACGCCAATAAGCTTGATATTGAGCGCCAAGCATTAAAGCTGCGCATTGATAAGCAAGCAAAAGAGAAACAAGTATATCTTGAGGTGTCTGCACTGCTAACCCATACGGTTAATAATGCAATAGAGCATCAGTTAGCTAATCCACAAATGATATTAGAAGCATCAGCAATTGGTGAAGGCCAAATTTTATTGCTTGATTTATTATTAGATCCAGATCTTAATATCAATCGACTACGACCAATTATTGAAAGTATTAGTTGGTTATCGCGTGATTTAATTAATTTAATTAACAGCCCTGCATCTGGCCACCGCCGCCCCAAAAACTCCGATGTCCAAGTGACCGATATCAAGCTGGTACTCAATTACATTGGTATTGAAAATTTACGTTTGTTGATCCCTTATTTTTGTTTACGCCATTGGCTACCTACAGGTAATGCCAATTTATTGTGGATAACCCGCAAGCTTTGGCGATATAGCATGGTGAGTGCCATTGCCGCGCAAACCTTAGCTGAGTTACATAATAAAGAGCCCAGCTTGGCTTATTGTTGTGCCTTAATGTATCAATTTGCTACTTCGATCATTCTCAGTCAAAGCGGGCATATATTTGATAAAACTTGGGGGACATGGCTACGAGAAGCCAGCCTTAGTCGAGAGAAACAAGTTTATGATGCTATTATGGCAACAGATTTTCCTGCTGAGGCCGTTTTAGAACAAGTGTTGCAGCATAGTCATAGCTTAAATTGGCAACTACTCAGTTTACTGCAATTTGATGACTCAGCGATGACTCAAGTGCTAAAAGAACTCGATCACGATTACCACTTTACCGAGTTATCCGTCGACGCTGCAATTGTGGCTAAAGCGAGTTGTTACGCCAAAGTGCTTTTGCTAGAAGAGCAGCAGCAAATCGACCCACAAGAAAAAAGAATTATGTTCGATTACTATCAATTTTCAGCTCAAGAATTAATTCGTCTTAAAGGGAAAAATTTCCGTAAACTCAATTTACTTTAACGCTGTTTTTTGTGTTTCGAGCAAATGTTAAATCTGTGTAATTATTCACTTTTGATGAATAGCTACACAGAATGGAGCCTAATAACTTTTTTTATGACTAGTTATGCTTCATAACCTCCAATAAACGCTTTGTTTATTCATATTTTTAATTCTTTATGCATAATGCTGATCTGGCCTGCAGAAGTTAATTGTACTGAACTGGTATTTTGATCACATTTTCGCTAATAATGTCGCATAAATAATACAAACTTCCGCTAATGCACTTACAGACTATAAAGCAAACAGCGCAAACAGCGGCCTTAAAACCGTTTACAACCTGAAGGATAAAATGCAATGAGTGTAGAAATGAACCTAACCCGTGCCCAATTCGATGAAGTTATGGTGCCTAATTATGCGCCTGCGGCCGTTATACCTGTTCGTGGAGCCGGTAGCCGAGTGTGGGATCAAGAAGGTAAGGAATTCATCGATTTCGCTGGTGGTATTGCAGTAAATTGTTTAGGTCATTGTCACCCAGCATTAGTGTCTGCATTAAAAGAGCAGAGCGAAAAAATATGGCACTTATCTAACGTGATGACTAACGAGCCTGCACTTGAATTAGCCACAAAGTTAGTCAATGCCACATTTGCTGAGCGTATTTATTTTGCCAACTCTGGTGCAGAAGCGAACGAAGCAGCACTTAAATTAGCGCGCCGTTATGCTCTAGACAACCATGGTGCAGACAAAGATCAAATTATCGCCTTTGATAAAGCATTCCACGGCCGGACATTCTTTACTGTTACGGTTGGTGGTCAAGCAGCATATTCAGATGGTTTCGGCCCTAAGCCTCAAAGTATTACCCATGTACCTTTTAATGATATCGCTGCACTTGAAGCGGTTATTTCAGACAAAACCTGTGCCATCATGCTTGAACCTCTTCAAGGTGAAGGCGGTATTATCAATGGTGACCCTGAATTCTTAAAAGCAGTACGTCGCTTAGCCGATAAGCATGACGCATTGGTTATTTTTGATGAAGTACAAACAGGCGTAGGCCGAACTGGTGAGTTATTTGCTTACATGGGTACTGACATCGTGCCTGATATTTTAACTAGCGCTAAAGCGTTAGGCGGTGGCTTCCCGATTGCAGCAATGCTAACTACTGCAAAAATTGCTGCTCACTTAAAAATTGGTACTCATGGTTCTACTTATGGCGGTAACCCACTTGCTTGTGCAGTAGGTAATGCGGTAATGGACGTGGTTAATACCAAAGAAGTACTTGATGGCGTTAAACATCGTGAACAGCTATTCCGTGATGGTTTAGCGGCTATTAATGCTAAATACAACGTATTTAGTGAAATCCGTGGCAAGGGATTATTACTTGGTGCGGTATTAAATGAGCAATATGAAGGCCGTAGTCGTGACTTTTTAGTGGCATCTGTTGCTGAAGGTCTAATGAGCTTGATGGCGGGTGCAAACGTTGTTCGTTTTGCTCCTTCATTGGTTATCCCTGAAGCTGATATCGCTGAAGGTCTATTGCGTTTTGATCGCGCGGTAGCAAAAGTGGTTGCAGGTTAATGAACAAAAAGTGTGAGCCTAGCTTGCACTTTTTTGTTTGGGTACGCCAACAAAGTAAAATTGCGCCGAAAAGTATTTCAGCGCAATTTATTTGTGGCGCAATGAGGAGATTAAGATGTTAATCATACGTCCTATCCGTGCAAGTGATTACGATGCACTTTATGGTATTGCAGTCGAGTCAGGCCACGGTTTTACATCTTTACCAGTTAACGAAGAGTTACTGCGTTCAAAGATTGCTAGGGCAGAAGCATCTTTTACCAAGCATGTTGATAAACCTTTTGACGAAGGTTATTTAATGGTGCTTGAAGACATGAAAACCGGTGAAGTTGTCGGCACTTGTGGTATTGAAGCTGCTGTCGGCATGGAAGATGCTTTTTATCATTACCGTTTAGGTACTGAGGTATATCACTCTCAACAAATCTCAGTTCGTAATGAAGTTGAAACCCTGACTTTATGCCATGACTATACGGGAGCGGCTGAGCTGTGCACCTTGTTTTTAAAAGACGGTTATCGCAAAGGTAATAACGGGCGCATGTTGTCGCGTTCGCGTTTTTTATTTTTAGCGCAGCATCAACATCGTTTTGGTGAAACTGTTATCGCAGAAATGCGAGGGGTCAGTGACGATCATGGTGAATCACCATTTTACGAATGGCTGCAGCATCATTTTTTAGGTATCGACTTTGTTGAGGCTGATTATTTATCAGGCTTAGGTAAAAAAGCGTTTATGGCTGAAATGATGCCACGTAACCCTGTTTACGTTTGTATGCTGCCTAAAAAAGCCCAAAAAGTGATTGGTGAAGTGCATAAAAACACTAAGCCAGCACTGCGGTTACTGCAAGCGGAAGGATTTAAATTCCGAAATTATGTCGATATTTTTGATGGTGGTCCAACGGTTGAATGTTCAATCGGAGATATTCGCTCGGTAAAAAAGAGCCGTTTACTTACTGTGAGCATTGGTAAAATGCCACATGCCGATCACCATTTTATTATTTCCAACACCTTGCTAGCTGATTATCGCGCATCGGCGGCAAAACTGTTGGTCTCTGATGAACACGATAATGTGGTGCTTAGTACTGAAATTGCTGCCGGTCTTATGGTCAGCGAAGGCGAGCAAATTCGTGTTTTAGCAATGTAGGAGCAAGAAATGACACAATATATTCAAGGTCAGTGGTTAGCTGGCGAAGGTCATGAAATTAACTCAAAAAACCCAGCCAACGGTGACGTCATTTGGCAAGGCAACACTGCAACCGCTACTCAAGTGAACGCTGCTGTAGATGCCGCTCGTGCGGCGCAATTTGATTGGTTTATGCTCGGTTATGACGCCCGCTTAGCCATTGTTGAAGCTTATCGCGCACAACTAGAAAATAATAAAGCCGAGATAGCTGAAACCATCGCTCAAGAAACCGGTAAGCCACAATGGGAAACTGCCACTGAAGTTGGTGCCATGATTGGCAAAATCGCTTTGTCAGCAAAAGCTCACGACAAACGTACTGGTACTGAAACCAATGACCTGCCAGCAGGTCGTGCGGTATTACGTCACAAGCCTCATGGTGTTGTGGCTGTATTTGGTCCATATAACTTTCCGGGACATTTACCTAACGGTCATATAGTGCCTGCATTATTAGCCGGTAACACAGTGGTGTTTAAGCCTTCAGAACTAACGCCTAAAGTGGCTGAGTTAATGCTAAAGTGCTGGGACAAAGCCGGCTTGCCACAAGGTGTGATTAACCTAGTGCAAGGCGAAGTTGACACAGGTAAAGCGTTAGCATCACACCCGCAAATTGATGGATTATTCTTTACCGGTAGTTCTCGCACAGGGCATATTTTACATGAACAATATGCTGGCCTTCCGGGTAAAATTTTAGCCCTTGAAATGGGTGGTAATAACCCGCTTATCGTTAAAGGCGTTACTGATACTAAAGCGGCAGTCCATGACATTATTCAGTCTGCATATATTTCCTCTGGTCAGCGTTGTACTTGTGCCCGTCGTTTATACATTGAAGAGGGCGAGCAAGGCGATGCGTTAATTGCCGAGCTAGTCAAGGCTGTTAAGCAAATCAAAGTCGGTGCTTGGAACGCTCAACCACAACCTTTTATGGGCTCAATGATTTCTGAAACTGCAGCGCTTGGTATGGTTGCTGCGCAAGCAACACTCAAGTCATTAGGTGGCGTTCCGTTAGTTGAGTTAGTGCAAGTTGAAGCTGGAACGGGTTTGGTGACTCCAGGTTTAATTGACGTTACTCAAGTGGCAGCGTTACCAGATGAAGAATATTTTGGTCCATTATTACAGTTAGTTCGTTACCGTGATTTTGACCAAGCTATCCATTTAGCGAATGCCACTCGTTATGGTTTATCTGCCGGTTTACTCGCTGACAGCCGTGAAGATTACGATTACTTCCTCGCGCGTATTCGTGCTGGTATCGTTAATTGGAATAAGCAAATCACAGGTGCATCAGGTGCGGCACCATTTGGTGGCGTTGGCGCATCGGGTAACCATCGTGCAAGTGCGTTTTATGCTGCTGATTATTGCGCTTACCCTGTCGCTTCAATGGAAGCTGATTCAGTAAGCTTACCTGCAACTTTAAGCCCTGGTTTATCAATTTAACTGATAAATTCATCGCATGATCCGTGCTGGTGACGTGTTCGCCAGCCTTATTTTAGAAGGATTTAACCATGCATACTGACGTTAATGCTTTATTTGCTGCCCTATGGCAAGACTACATTAAGATGACGCCTTCAGCGGCGAAAATTCATCAACTATTAGGTCATGGTGCTCCTATCATCAATGACCATATCGCGTTGCGTACGTTTAATATCGCCAAAGTGAATTTAAGCGTATTGGCTGAGCATTTCACCTCTATCGGTTATGTCGACTGTGGCGATTATCAGTTTGTACAGAAAAAACTGATAGCTAAGCATTTTGAACATCCTGATCCAACACAGCCAAAGGTGTTTATCTCTGAGCTGTTAGTCGAGGAGTTTAGCCCTGAACTGCAAAAAACTATCCACGGTTTAATCGACCAAGTGGATGTCACAGCAACGACTGCCGATAATTTCATTTATTCAGGTCGTCATTGGGATCTAGACAAAGCCACTTACCAAGCCTTACTTGCTGAAAGTGAATATGCCGCTTGGGTCGCTGCGTTAGGTTACCGCGCTAATCACTTCACAGTATCAATTAATGACCTGCCAGAGTTTGAGTGTATTGAAGATGTAAACCAAGCCTTAAAACAGGCCGGTTTTGTATTAAATAGTTCAGGTGGTGAGATTAAAGGTTCGCCAGAAGTACTGCTAGAACAGTCTTCTACCATGGCCGATAAAGTCGTGGTTAACTTCACTGATGGCGATGTAGAAATTCCAAGTTGTTTCTATGAATTCGCCCGTCGTTACCCAATGGATAATGGTCAGCTTTATACTGGTTTTGTTGCAGCATCTGCAGACAAGATTTTTGAAAGTACCAATTCAATGATGTAATGTTGTGTACAACTAAAAAAGACCTAATTGAGTTATCAATTAGGTCTTTTTGTTGGCCGTAGCAAAGGCTTGGTTCAGTAAAAGGACAGCATGGAAGCTTATGGATTGATCAAAATGCTGACATTAAGCCCTTGTAATGTCTCACTACGATTAAATTTTAATATAAACCCATATTGCTCACAGATCTCTTTCACAATCGACAAGCCCAGTCCGTGACCCGTAGTTGCTTCATCGAGGCGGGTTCCACGAGCGGTTAACAATGCAATTTGCTCTTGCATAACACCACAGCCATCGTCTTCTATTTGGATTAATATCTCTCCTGATGGCAAATCAACTATGCTGATGTTCACCTGTGAATTCGCCCATTTAAAGGCGTTATCGAGCAGGTTGCCAAACAACTCCATGCCATCTTCACGATGAATGGGGATGCGACTAATATGTTGTGCGTTAATCACTCGGCATTCAATGACGCGCTGATGATGCACCTTATCTAAGGTTTGAATTAAGCTATCGAAATCTTTTGGAACAGCCAGTTGTGCAGCGGGTAGCATGTCACCCGTTATTCGCGCCGCAGCCAGTTTACGCTCAATCATTTTATGCACTAAATCTAATTGCTGCTGCATTGCTATTGCGGCGTCAGGGTGGGTGAGCCCCAGGGCTTCAACTTGTTGCTGCATCACTGCTAATGGTGTTTTTAAGCCATGGCTTAAATTGCCTAGGTTATTTCGACTGCGTTCAATTTGTTTGGCGGTGTAGTCTAATAATTCATTATAGGTTTCTGCTAGCGGACGGATCTCCGCCGGTATTTGCGACATGGTTAACGAAGCTATCTCACCTTCGCGCAATTTAGCCAGTGCGCCCTGGATTTGATTCACTGGTTTAAACGATTGGCGTAAAATAATGAAGATACCGGCGATCATCGCCAATAACATGCCAATATTGATTGCCAGTTTAGCGCCAAAGACTTCACTGAAGACGCGGCGACCAATACTAAGATCTTGGGCTACTGTCAGTGTGGCCGTGTTGGGACTGTTAGGCGCACCAATACCAATAGAGAGCAGCTGCATATCATTATTTTTTGGCCCTTTAGCTTGCCATACGCGTTTTTGCTGCGCTTGTAAGGGTTCGATCTGCAGCTCTGCATCCCATAAGGATCGAGAACGAATAGTACGGTCAGGTAAATTTAATTGGAAATAGCGGCCTGAATAAGCCGGGCGATAAAAACTGGATAATTGGCTTTGGTCGATAACCAGTTCGCCATCATCGAGCCGAGTGGCAATGATAATATGTTCTAAATCTTCTTCTAAACGGTTAATGATGGAGTCATGAAACGCATCTCGCAGCATAGATTCAAACAAAAATAAGCCTATGAGAGTGGCAATTATGATCAATCCACTCAGCCATAAGCTTAGTTTAAAGCGAATTGACATCATTCAATGATGCCATGAAAGATATAACCTTGACCGCGACGGGTTTCGATAGCCGTTTTACCCAGTTTTTTACGTAAATGAGTCACGTATACTTCAACGACGTTACTTTCTTTCTCATCATCAAACTGGTAAAGCTTGTCTGTAAGCTGCTGTTTAGATAGTAGTTTTCTTGGCGACATTAAGAAGATTTTCAGTAACCTAAATTCCATTGATGTCAGCTCATACTCTTGTCCGCCCACCGTCACTTTCTGCTCATTTTCGTCGAGATTAACCCCAGCGTAGCAGAGTTGTTTTGATGATGAATTCACCCGTCCATGAGCTCGATGGATAAGTGCCTGAATTCTTGCGAGTAGCTCTTGAGTGTGAAAAGGTTTACCTAAGTAATCATCAGCTCCAGCATTAAAACCTTCCACTTTTTCGTGCCACTGACTGCGGGCCGTTAGCATAATGACTGGGGTACTGATGCCACGTTCACGCCATTGAGTCACCAATGACAAGCCATTGCCATCGGGTAAGCCAATATCGAGAATGACACAGTCATAATCTGTTTCTTTCATCAAATAATCGGCTTCAATAGCCTTATCTGTGACGTCCGTAATATAACCTGCTTGCTTGAGTTGTTTTTCAAGTTCAGCAACCAGTAATGGGTTATCTTCAACGAGTAACAGTTTCATGTTTAGTACATTCGCTCGGTAATTGAGTCAATGGATCTTGCATGCCATTGGCTGCATCTAATTGCAGATTAACAACATGCCCTTGTTTTAGCCTAAATTGCAGGTCATAGCGCCACTTATCCTGATATTGGTATAGTTGCGCATCGATTAAGTGGCCATCACAATACTGTGATATCCAAGCTAAGTAATCATCTAATGACCTTATATTACCAGAAGATACTAATTTTTGGACGTTATCATGATCCAGAGCGAGTTCTTTTGTGGGAATATCTTGCTGGTTAATCGTGATGGCCATTAAGCTGCTTATTGCTATGGAGAACAAGCTATTCATGGTCGCTCCAAAATAAAAAAAGTGGCGTTCAGAGTATGAACACCACTTTAAGTATATTGGCTTAAATCAAGCTGAAGCTTATATGATTAAGGCTTAAACATTACGTTTTAGCCCTATAAAGCCTTAGTTGTTTAGCGTGTGCCGTAAACGACGATAGTTTTACCGTGTGCTTGAATCAAACTTTGTTCTTCAAGCATTTTTAAAATACGGCCTACCGTTTCACGTGAACAACCTACAATTTGACCAATCTCTTGACGGGTAATTTTAATTTGCATGCCATCAGGATGTGTCATTGCATCAGGTTGCTTAGCAAGATGTAATAGTGTTTGTGCAATACGGCCGGCGACGTCAAGGAATGCTAAGTCGCCCACTTTTTGGCTAGTACTTTGTAAACGATAGGCCATTTGCGCCGAAAGTTTCATGAGGATTTCAGGATTAACCTGGATAAGTTGCTTAAATTTCTTATAAGAAATTTCTGCAATTTCACATGCTTGCTTAGCACGAACCCATGCTGTACGTTCAGATTGCTCTTCAAACAATCCAAGTTCACCGATAAAGTCGCCTTGATTAAGATAAGACAGGATCATTTCTTTACCTTCTTCATCTTTGATCAATACTGCGACAGAACCTTTGACTATGTAATATAAAGTATCAGATTCTTCACCAGCATGGATTAAGGTGCTCTTTGCTGGATACTTATGAATGTGACAATGTGAAAGAAACCATTCTAATGTTGGGTCAGGTTTTGGCTTACCAATCAGAGCCATACGATATTCCTCGATTGATTAAAAATGAAAGTAAGTAATGTCTAATTAAGCATTCTACGCTATTGGTGCGGCGAAAACTTTGATAGAGATCGTATTTAGAAGTGTGTGTAGTGTATATTAACTTGTTAAATTTTAGATTAAATTTATTTTGTTTGTGATGGCGGTCGACTTTTTTGGCCAATTTGTCTTAATCATCACGACTATTGAATTATTGCAAAATACATGTGTCTATTGTATTGGATCCATGAGTTAGCTAGTGTTATCTAATCAGCATCATAAATAGTTGTCGAGGTATGCGTGAAAAAACTGAGTCAAATCGGGGTTATTGTCAGTGTTATGTTATTGAGTGGGCTAAGTTTGCCCGTGAACGCATTTGTTATCCCGCCTTCTATTCAGTCTCAGGCCGCCACTAAGCTAGTCAATATTCAAATTAAAGCTAAGCAGGGTAATGCAGATGCGCAATTTTTATTGGGTTTAATGTATCTCTCGGGGCGATTTGTTACTCAAGACACAGAACAAGGTTTGTACTGGATTAACCTTGCGGCACAGCAGCAACACATTAAGGCGCAGCAAACCTTAGCTGATTTAGCTTTTGAGGGGCATAAATTATTTCCGCGTGATTTAGCGCTTGCAGAAAAATGGTACCTAAAAATGGTTGAGCAAGGTGATAAGTGGGCTCATTTTCGTTTAGGGTTTATTTATTCTGCTGGTGGTGATGGCGTGGCACGAAATTGTGGCAAAGCCATGGAGCAGTTTTTGGCAGCAGGTGATGCGGTTTCAATGGGGAATGTTGCGTGGATATTAGCCACTTGTCCAGAAGCAGAATATCGAGATGGTTCACGTGCGGTATCAATGTCGCTAAAGTTACTTGAGAATAATAAAAACGATCCCACAGTATTAGATAACCTTGCGGCCGGCTATGCAGAACTGGGCGATTTTACTGCAGCGATAGATACGCAGAAAAAAGCGATTGATGCACTAAAAGATAACCCTGAGATTGTGCGCAGCGATGAGTTTATTTTACGTTTGGAGCAGTATAAAAATAAGCAGG
The DNA here is from genome assembly GCF_014164185.1 of Shewanella sp. SG44-6. Lineage (NCBI taxonomy): Bacteria > Pseudomonadati > Pseudomonadota > Gammaproteobacteria > Alteromonadales > Shewanellaceae > Shewanella > Shewanella sp. SG44-6. The sequence continues at coordinate 35,683 of NZ_JACJER010000002.1, forward strand.
CTTATCGAGAAGTTATCCCACTGATGTAACGCACCAGCCAAACCCTGTGGTTATCTTGTTGTCGCGGGATAGGTAAGGGCTTATCTCGTGCTTGATTATCGGCTTTATTGGGTTTCGTTGATGTGCTTAATGCACTAACAGATCAAAAAGGGGGAATTAGCTCTTCAAGCACATCAACTGCCGTTCTTTCGCTTGAAATCACGATGCGACTATCTTAGTGGTTCTGACTTAAATCAAACTTAATCGAGTTTGATATCATTAAGATTTTGCAGCTCTAAGCGTTTATCCATTAAGTCTTTCACTAATGGCGTCAAAATTAATTCCATTGCCAATGACATTTTTCCACCGGGAACAACCAGTGTGTTGACGCGTGACATAAATGAGCCTTGGATCATGTTGAGATAATAAGGAAAATCAACATTATTAATACCGCGAAAGCGGATGACTAAAAAGCTTTCATCTAGGCTGGGTATGTCTTTTGCGCTAAAGGGGTTTGAGGTATCCACGGTCGGCACGCGTTGAAAATTAATATGAGTCCGTGAAAATTGTGGCGTCATGTGCTTAATATAATCATCCATACTGCGCACAATCGACCCCATGACTTTTTCACGGCTATGGCCTCTATCGTTTGTATCGCGAATGATCTTCTGGATCCACTCTAAATTAACAATCGGTACCATGCCAATCAGCAGATCGACATGTTTAGCCACATCAGCATCTTCAGTTACTACACCACCGTGAAGACCTTCGTAATAGAGCATATCGGTATTGGCAGGTAAATCACGCCATTGAGTAAATGTGCCCGGCATTTGATTAAATGGCACGGCTTCGTCAAACGTATGCAAGTAACTGCGAGTTTGACCATTACCTGTGTTGCCGTAGCTGGTAAAACACTCTTCGAGTTTTTTGAAATTATTCGCTTCGGGCCCAAAATAACTCAGATTACGATTTTCAGCTTGTGATTTTCTAATTAACACTTCCATTTCAGCGCGAGTGAAATTGTGGAAACTATCACCTTCAACAAATGCGGCATTAATACCCAGCTGTCTAAAAATATGAATGAAGGCAGTTGTAGTTGTGGTTGTGCCAGCACCGGAAGAGCCGGTTACAGCAATAATAGGATGTTTTGCTGACATGTTATTTGCCTAGGTAATGTGTGGACGCGAAAAAACCAGTCACTAGTTATACGGTAATCTTTACCCGTGGGTCAATTCTTCAAGGGTAACAATGTGATCATTTTGTCGCAAAATCAGTGTTTTTGTATTGTATCTAGTCGAAAGACGGACGTGAAATGTGTTCCCGTTGCCGAATGGCAATAGACTCATCATCTTCACTGAATTCAACCACTAACTCGCCTTTTTTGAGCGCAAGCTTACATTGTTCTATTGCTCTGGTTAATTGTTGCTCGTTGGCGTCACTAAAACTACCATCTTCAAGTTGTGATAATAGATACTCTTTTATCATACGTTGAAGTACTTCTTGAGGTAATGAGAGTAACGCTTCATAAGGCACAAGCATGGTGTATTCCTATTAATGACTTAGTGAAGAAGATGATCCGTCTGGCTCGGTTAGCGTATTTTCTTCAGAGAAAATAAACGCGATGATACGTTGCTCAAGATAAAAATGTGGCTTCCAAGGCCAGCCGCCGGCAATAAATCCCACATGACCACCAAACTCATGTAACTCGTATTCAACCATTGGCGATAATTGATCTTGGGTCGGGATCACTTCAGCGGTCATAAAAGGGTCGTCTTGAGCGTGGATAACCAGCGTGGGCTTAGTTATATACTGTAAATAACCTAGGCCGCTAGCTTGCTGATAGTAGTCATTAACGTCAGTAAAACCGTGTAATGGTGCTGTCACTTTATCGTCAAATAAATAAAAGGTGTTGAGCATTTTGAGCTGCTCTTTTGTGATCGGCATTTGTTCGGTTAAATCTGTAGTATTAATTTTATCGAGCATTTTTTGCTGCAAACGTTTAATCAAAAAACGTTGATAGAGAGTTGAAAAGCCACTCTCCAAGCGTTTGGCACAAGCTCCTAACGTTAACGGTGCTGATACCACTACAGCACGTTCGAGTAAGCTATGTTGCTGAGTACTACCTTGATATTTTGCCAATACATTACCGCCCAAGCTGTAACCTACAGCATAAAGCGGTGAGTCCGGATAATAGTGTTTGAGTTGCCCTAGGGTATAGGCTAAGTCGTTAACATCGCCGCTATGATAACTGCGAGCTAAGCGATTAGGCTCACCTGAACAACCGCGATGATGATGGACAACAGCTGCCAGCTTGGCTTTTTTGGCTTCAATCAGCATTCTGCGTACATAGTGAGATTCTGTGTTACCTTCAAGACCATGAATAATGACTAAGATAGGCTGGCCATTCTGGGCCTGTCCTAACCAATCTAAGTCGACAAAATCGCCGTCAGGTAGCTCTTGCCTTTGCCGAAATGTTATTGGTTTGGCCACTTTAAATAGGAATGGTAGAATCGTTTGCACATGCGGGCTAGCAGCCCACCAGGGCGGAGTGAACAAGGTTTTCATAGACGGAATATTTCTGTAATTGTTTGTGAAAATTTAAACGTATGTTTAAATGTTACTCATGCCACTCTACCACATAAAAAATATAGACAACAATAAACTCAAGGGGAAGTAAATGAAGCGGCGTACCTTTCTCACTGGTGCTTTTGCTGGAACGGCTGCATTAGCATTAGGCGTTAATTTATATTTGCCAAACATCACAACTTCTTCGGAGGATATTCATCACCGCGTATTATTTGGTGTGTTGATCCCGGTATTCCTAGATGGCGCATTACCTGAGGTTCCTAGTCAGAGAGAGCTTGCTATTAATCGCACTCTGGATGCTATTTCACAATCAATTACCCACCTGCCTGTTGAACAGCACCAAGAGTTGATGGAGCTATTAAATTTACTCGAAGGTCGTTTAGGGTTGTTGCTACTCAGTGGCAGTATGACGCCGCTGTTAATGCGAGAACCCCAGCAATTGATCGACATGCTAGAGTTTTGGCGTCATAACTATTTAGACATGTTAACCACCGCTTATGGCGGATTACGTGAATTGATTATGGCAAGCTATTACGCCTGTCCAGAGCATTGGGGAAATTTACGTTATGTAAAACCCACTTTCTTGGTGCCTAACGCGCATTAATCCTACTGTATAGGGAGTATTACCTTGGCCATTATTGATCCTATTATTACTGGTTTAAGCGCGGGTTGGCATCATATCGATGCGACCACCTTAGAGATTGATCGTCACTTTGACGCGGATGTGGTTATTGTGGGTACTGGTGCGGGTGGCGGTACTGCAGCAGAAATACTCACAGAAGCTGGCTTAAAAGTGATTATGATTGAAGGCGGTGCGCTCAAATCATCGACAGACTTTGATATGGAAGAGCGCCACGCTTATCCTAATCTATACCAGCAGGCTGCTGCGATGAAAACGGCAGATAAAGGCATAGGTATATTCCAAGGTCGTGCAGTAGGTGGTTCAACCACAGTCAATTGGACTACAGCGATTAGAACGCCGGAACAAACATTGGCTTTTTGGGAACAAGAAAAGTCGGTCAAAGGGTTATCTTCGCAAGTGTTACTGCCGTGGTTTGAGTTAATGGAAAAACGCCTCAATATTGAACAATGGCAATATGATCCTAACCGTAATAACGGTGCATTACGCGAAGGTTGCGAAAAATTAGGTTGGGACTACACCGTCATCAAACGTAATGTTAAAGGCTGTTGGAATACTGGTTATTGCGGTATGGGTTGTCCTGTTAATGCTAAGCAATCAATGTTGGTTACCACCATACCCGCAGCGCTTGATAAAGGCGCTACGCTAATTTCACGCGCCAGAGTGATTAAGCTTGAGCATAAAGGTGATAAAGTTGTCGGCTTAACCGCGCAGGCTTTAACGCAAGGCTTAAAGCCCACGTCGGTGAACATCACTTTCAGTGCCAGGCATTATATTTTAAGTGCCGGTGCGATTCATACCCCGACTATTTTAATGCGTTCTAATACCCCCGATCCGCACAAACAATTAGGCAAAACCTTCTTACACCCTTCATTGTTGTCAGGCGGGATATTTGATGAGCAAATTAATGGTCATAGTGGAGCGCCACAATCTATCTATTCCGATGAATTTGTCTGGCATGATGGCGCTGCTGGAGAGCTAGGTTATAAACTTGAAGTTGCCCCTGTTCATCCGGTATTAATCGCGTCAAAAACTATTGGTTATGGCGTTAGTCATGCCCAGTTAATGGCTAACTTTAACCAAATGCAGGTGACTATTGCGCTTATACGTGATGGTTTCAATCAGCAATGTCCTGGTGGTCAGGTTCGGTTAACTGATAACAGCTTTGCATTAGATTATCCTTTAGGCCAAGGTTTCTGGGATGGTGCTCGTCGAGCATTTTTGTCGATGGCTGAATTACAATTTGCTGCTGGTGCTAAAAAAGTATTACCAATGCACGATGGCTTGTCATTTTTAAACTCATGGAGTGAAGCAAAGCAGGCTATCAATGATGTCGATTTAGGTTTACTAAAAACCATCGTTGCATCGGCTCATGTTATGGGCGGCTGTGCTATGGGTGAAGATAAAACGCTGTCAATGGTTGATACATTTGGTAATTCACATTACCTGGAAAACTTATCTGTGATGGATGGTTCGGTATTTCCAACCAGTTTGGGGGCTAATCCTCAATTGTCTATTTATGGCCTTGTCGCCCGAAATGCGACAGCATTAGTCCAAAAGCTAACTCAAACGAGTTAACTGAACTGGCTCCTATACCGCTGATAGGAGTCTTTTACATTGATTGCTTTTGGTTGCATAAGAGTCAGCTTGAACATTCACGACTTGATAAAGTTTATCAATCGATGTCATATCGAGTGCTTAAAAGATGCCAATAAAAAATCCGAATTACTCGTCGATAGGATAGTAGGCTCAGAGCCTTTGCCTTGCTAAATTGATGGTTTTTTACTGTCATCGACACTATTTACTGTCATCGACACTATTAGTTAAAAATTTTGGCGATTTTGCCTTTCAGTTGGCTTAATGATGTCGGTAATACCGTGTTATTTCCAAGCTAATCACATTCACTTCAACAAGATTACGATGGAAATTAATCTAGGGTTTAACCTCGCTTAAAAATCAGCTTCAGCTTATTTTATTCCACAATGAAAGTGCTAACGTTTTCAAGGGGGGGCGTTTCCCTTGAATGCTTATTGGTCGTTGATGTTATTTTTCAACGGCCTTAAGCTCTGAGTTGAGTTTATACATTTTAACGTTAAGAACCCTAACTTGTGTTTGCTGCAAAGCTTGTTCGTTTCGATGAAGAGTCGAGCCTTCTCAAGGCTTATCTTAGTATCTATTTGACTCAATGAAAATGTGTTATCGTCTAGCCAATTTAATGCTCAAGGGATTGTTATTAAGTATGTTATTTGAAATGGTTTTTCTCTTCTTAGCAGGTGTTTTTGGCGGCGTTCTTAATTCAATTGCAGGCGGAGGAAGCTTTATTACCTTTCCTGCGCTTATGTTTGTTGGTATACCTCCCATTATAGCCAATGCAACAAATACTTTTGCATCATGTGCTGGTTATATGAGTGGTACTTATGCCTTTCGAAAAGAGATTTCTGCTCATAAAGATGAACTGCTCCTAATCGTAACAATCAGCTTAATGGGCGGGATTACTGGTGCATGGTTATTGCTAAAAATACCTGAAGCAGTGTTTCGAGAGGCCATTCCCTGGTTACTTCTATTTGCTACCGTACTGTTTATTTTTGGTGGGGCAATTAATTTTTGGTTAAAAAAAATGGCATCCCATCACCGGCATGCATCATCCATAGGCGGAGTTTTATTAGCCATAATACTCTTAGGAGTATCGATCTATGGCGGTTTCTTCAACGCTGGGCTAGGCATCATTTCACTGAGCTACTTAGCATTAGCTGGTCACACTAACATCAATGCTATCAATGGGTTAAAGCTATTAATCTCATCGACAATCTCACTCATCGCTATCGTACTGTTCATTTTTAATGATGTCATAGCCTGGTACGAAGGGTCTATTGTGTTATGTGGCACTATCGTCGGTGGCTATGTTGCGGCAAATGTGTCACGCAAACTCCCGCAAAAGCATGTCAGACAGTTTGTTATTGTGGCGAGTATTGCCACTACAGCCTATTTCTTTTTTGATATTTATGCCGGTTTAGACAGTGTTTAAGTATCCAGAACATAACCATTTTGCTAAACGACTGCTGCGTGGCCTGGTTGAATAAATAGAGGAACCTTTCTGAGTTGGCAAAGAGCTGATCATCCAATTGATGCCAACAAGTTAGCGAGTGAAAGAGCGAAATCAAGCCAATACAAAGTAAGACGTTGGCGTGTAAGCCATTGGAGGCGATTATTTTTAGGCCCAAATATGCGCTATGATCTATTTGACGCTTAATAGTATAGCTTGGGTGTCTGGAGAAGGAATTAAGTTACAGTGAGTAAGAACCTACGAGGTTAACTCAGCCATAACGCTTTTATCTAAGCCAAATAAACTAAGATAGTGTTGTGTGTTTGTCGGTTCAGGGTTATCACAATCATCAGCATCGATGATTTTACCATCCAGTAAATTCAATTTATGCAATAACATGTATTGAGATTTACGTTCCATAATTAACTCTACTTCGAGCATTTTCTGATATTCGTCGCTGTTTAAATGGGCTTTGGCGATCCGGCGTAAGCCTCGGTAAGGCTGAAGTACACTTGCTTCCCATTGCTCTATGACTTTAGTCAATGTTTCCCAATGTTGCTGCGTTAACATATAACACTGTTCATCGAGGTATTGCGCCAATAATAAAATGTTAATATTGACGTGATAACTGTCTTGTAGATTTATGTAAAATATAGGGTTAATAGAATAACTTTGCTCGCAATTATGCCAAATAGTGTGACTAAAATTTTGGCGATTTAAAGGCTGCGACATACTGTATTCCTTGGGGCATTTGTGGTGTGGATCAACAGCACAAATGCCAATAAAATAATCAAGACTAACCGCTTATTGGAAGTCTTGCTCGATAAGCTCAATTTGTTCTTGAATATCTAACCAATGCATTTCACTTTCATCCATGGCTTGAGTCAGTGTGGTTCGCTCGTTGAGAACGTTAGTCATTTTAGCTTTGTTCTCGGCTTCGTATAAGCTGCCATCGGCTAATTCAATTTCTAATTCAGCTAATCTGGTACTCATTTTCTGTTGCTGGGTTTCTAACTTTACTTGTTGTTTTTTCAGTGGTGATACTTTTTGGCGCAGCTCAGCTTCCATTCTCTTTTGCTGCTTTTTATCAACCGCATCGCCGCTGGTGGGCGTTTCTGATTTGTTGTTGGCTTGGGCTAATTTAGCGGCATCAAGTAACCATTGATGATAATCATCTAAGTCGCCATCAAAAGGTGTTACCACACCTTGATCAACTAGATAATAGTCACTACAACTCAATCGTAATAGGTGACGGTCATGTGACACAATTACCATGGCGCCTTCAAATGATTGCAATGCCATGGTGAGCGCGTGGCGCATCTCTAAATCTAAATGGTTGGTGGGCTCATCGAGTAATAATAGGTTTGGACGTTGCCAAACAACTAATGCTAAAACCAGACGCGCTTTTTCGCCGCCCGAAAATGGTCGCACTGGCGATAAGGCCATATCACCATTAAAGCCAAATCCACCTAAGAAGTTACGTAATTCTTGTTCGCGCGCGCCTGCTGGCGCCAGTCTGATCAAGTGTTGCATTGGCGAATCATCAAGGGTTAAAAACTCAACTTGATGCTGAGCAAAATAACCAATATTCAATCCTGGGTTAGGTTGATACTTGCCCGTTTTAGCTTGTAACTGCCCAGACAACAGTTTGATCAGTGTCGATTTACCAGCACCATTTCTCCCCAATAGACCAATACGCGCGCCAGGAACAAGGTTTAACTCAACCTGTTTAAGAATCGTATTATCTTCATAACCAATAGAGACATTTTCCATTACCACTAATGGATTAGGCAGCGCTTCGGGCTCCCTAAAGGCCATTTGAAATGGATTATCTACTTGCGATGGTAATAACTCCGCCATCCGTTCGAGCGCCTTTAAGCGACTTTGTGCTTGTTTAGCTTTACTGGCTTTATAGCGGAAACGGTCAACAAACGACTGCATATGTGAGCGTTCTTTTTGTTGACGTTCAAAGGCAACTTGCTGCTGGGCCATACGTTCGGCGCGTACGCGCTCAAAAGAAGAGTAGTTACCCTTGTAGTAATTTAATTTGTGATTCTCGACATGAACAATTTCACCGACAATCCCATCGATAAAGTCTCGATCGTGACTGATCAAAATCAGTGTTCCCTGATAGGATTTAATCCAACCTTCTAACCAATACATGGTATCTAAGTCTAAGTGGTTGGTTGGCTCATCGAGTAACAATAAGTCTGAGCGGCATAGTAGTGCTTGGGCTAGGTTAAGACGCATACGCCAACCACCAGAGAAGCTTTTAACCGGATTACTTTGGTCTGCATCTTTGAAGCCTAGGCCGGCTAATAACGACCCTGCTCGAGCTTTAATGGCATAGCCGCCAATAGCATCAATTTTGCCGTGGATAAGCGCAATGGCGTTACCGTTATTGTCTGCTTGAGCTTTCTCTAGTTGGGCCTCTAAATCACGGTATTCAGTGTCGCCATCAAGCACGTATTCTAATGCCGACACATCTAATGCTGGTGTTTCCTGTGCAACAGAGGCGACTTGCCAACCTGATGGGAAACTAAATTCACCTTTATCAAGATGTAAATGACCCAGAATTAAGGCAAGCAATGATGATTTACCTGTACCATTGGCGCCGACAAGGCCTACCTTGTGTCCGGGATAAATTGTCAGTGAGGTTTCATCGAGTAAGGTTTTACTGCCGCGAATTAACTGAGCTTGGCTTATGTTGATCATTAATTACAACTTGATACTTAAGAATAGAATAATGGTGCAGATAATATCGCATATCCGATTTATTTCCCACAATCACGGGACTCATGTGGGCTAATCATGGCAAAATAGGCGTATAAATTGATAAATGCCGTATTGAGTCAACAGCTCATTGTATAAACACTAAGTCGAGTAAATCATGACCAAAATTAAGAAACGTTTTGTTGCAGGCGCTAAATGTCCTAAATGCAGTGCCAAAGACAGTATTTTATTGTTTAAAGAAAATGGGATTGAAACGGTTGAATGTACTGAATGTGATTATCGTGAGCAGCAAACGGACATTAAAGTGCCGCAAAAAACGAATGGCAGCATGATAGGGGTATTTAAACCAGATTAAGCCTGACTAAACATTTTACTCACAACAAACCTCAATACTTTTCAGCCGTTGAGGTTAATTACTCATGTATTCATCTGGTTGTGTTTCAGCGGTTATCTTCATTTTATGCTGATTTAGTACCTTAATCACATCGACGTTATTCTGAGTAAGATCATCAAAGCGATCGTTAATCTCTTGTAATTCTAAGCCATAACTTGGATCGTCTTTAGGCTTAGTTTGCCAAAAGCGTTTGCGATCAAGTTTTTGTATTTCGCTAGCACGTAATATTTCAAAGTAGCTGTTTTCTTGCTTTAGACGATACATTTCACCATCAAGCAGTTGCAGTAACTTCTCTTTAGAAATAGTTTGTTTATTCAGCAGGGCTTTTAATGGGTCTTCTTTAAGTTCGTGCTTGTCGGAGTCGACTTCGGTGGTAATACCTAATTGGTATTCAATTTTGTGCTGACGATACTCTTGTGGGCAGACGGTTTGGCTGAAAACGACTTTGTCATCCATCATACATTTGTAAATAGTATTGGATTGAGCGGTAAATGCGCTCATGGCGAGTATGATAAATAGCAGTCTTTTTGCCATGCGGCCACACATCCTTTTGTCATCACAATTATGATTTGATATCAGTTGGTTACATTTTCTATGCGAGAGTTTTCGACATTAATTCAATTTAACAACCGACTACCTTGTCTAGCTGCCAATGGTAGTGGCATTTATTGTAAATGTACTACCAGTGTCATTGTATTTTGCCTCTTACCAAGCCACTTGCTTTTGTTACCCTCGTGTTGGTTTTATTTGTGTTATTTGTCTATAACGTTAAGAATATTAGCATGTTTTTAGATTAAGCTACACGCAAAATTAGTAACAAATAAACCACAATAAGCAGCAGGAATTGCATACATAGTTGTTATGCTGGCTGATAATATAGCCACATTCATACCGATAACATCATGTTATCGGTTAAATATGGCCCAAGTTTATCGATAAAACCAGTTTTTTGACAATCGAAATTTGAATAAAAAACCATCTTTACTGTTATTTGATGTGCTTAAACCGAAAACGGAATTTTTTCTTTGGTGGTGATTAGCTGTTTAGTTAGCTTAAGTTACGTGAGAATGACACGTTATCAATTAAGCGAGCTTTCCCTAAATAGGCGGCTGCAATAACCACTAAGTCAGTGTCTGTTGCTGTTGCTTGACGTAACGTCTTGGCATTTCTCACTTCGAGGTAATCTGGGGTAAAGCCGGCATTAGTTAGCTGCTTTTTGGCTGTTACAATCGCTACTTCTGTTGATTCGCCGTGTTTGATGGCTTCAACAATAGTATCTAATGCTTGTTTTAACGCTGCAGCTGAGTGTTTTTCTTCTGCGGTTAAATAGCCATTTCGAGAACTCATTGCCAGTCCTGATGCTTCACGAATAGTGTCAACACCAATCACTTCAATCGGCATGGATAAGTCACTCACCATGGTTTTAATTATCATCAATTGTTGAAAATCTTTACGACCGAATAAGGCGATATCTGGTTGGACAATATTAAACAGTTTGGTCACTATGGTTGCCACGCCACGAAAATGTCCAGGACGGCTTGCGCCGCACAGTTGATCGCCAATGTCGGGTACTTCAACAAATGTTTGTTGTGCTAAACCATTGGGATAGATTATCTCGGGCGTTGGGGTAAATAATATTTCTGTTCCGGCAGCCATCAGCTTATCGCTGTCTTGTTCTAATGTACGTGGGTACCCGTCCAAGTCTTCGTTAGCGCTAAACTGCATTGGATTAACAAAAATAGATACCACAACATGATCTGCACGCTTTTTAGCTTCGTTCACTAAGGTGATGTGGCCTTGGTGTAAGTTACCCATTGTTGGCACGAAGGCAACGGTTTCGCCTTTACGACGCCAAGCATTTACATGTTCGCGAATAGTTGAAATAGCAGCAGTGGTAATCATTTTCTGTTGAAACCTTAATAAAAACAATGTCGTTAATTGATGTACATTCAATGGCTCGTTAAAGGAGCAACTAAATCATTAGTTAAATGTATGCTCTTCGGCAGGGAAGCTACCGTTAGCGACTTCATCAATATAAGCTTTGATTGCTGAGCGGATCTCGCCAGTTTGTTTGAGGTAGTTTTTAGAAAAACGTGGGATATAACCACTGGAAATGCCCAATACATCATGCATTACCAAGATTTGGCCGTCAGTGTCTGCTCCAGCACCAATCCCAATAACCGGAATGGTCAGTGCTTCAGTAATGGCTTTAGCAAGCGATGCCGGAATACATTCAACCACTAATAATTGCGCACCAGCTGCTTGTATTGCTTTGGCTTCATCTAAAATACGCTGGGCATTATCAGCATCACGACCTTGCACTTTAAAGCCGCCAAATACGTTGACCGATTGTGGGGTTAATCCTAAGTGGGCACAGACTGGAATACCACGCTCTGTTAACATTTTTACGCTTTCAAGTAACCAATGACCGCCTTCTAATTTAACCATGCTGGCACCAGCTTGCATAAGAATTGCCGCGTTAGTCATGGTTTGTTCTGGGGTGGCGTAACTCATAAATGGCATATCTGCGATCAGTAATGCGCGCGAAACCCCCCGTTTAACACAAGCTGTATGATAAGCAATATCGGCAGTCGTAACGGGCAAGGTGTCGTCATGGCCTTGAAGTACCATACCGAGTGAGTCGCCCACTAAAAGTACATCCACACCTTCGCTGTCAAATGCGCTGGCAAAACTAGCGTCATAAGCTGTTAATGCGGTGAACTTTTTACCTTCTTGTTTGAACTTGATCAGGGTAGAGCTGGTGACTTTTGACATAGTAGACTCTTAAAACAATATTGAAATACTAAAAGCTGAGCTTAATGTGCTGTGCATTAATATCAACTTTAATCGATAAGCTTTTGCAATTCATCACGCATTGTCACACTAATAAGACTTTCAAGGCTTGTGTTACAAGGCAGTGTCAAAGTGGGTGCAATGTCTGCTAATGGTACTAACACAAAACTACGTTGTTTCATGCCGTAGTGAGGCACGCAAAGACGAGGTTGGTTTATGTGTTGTGCACCATACAATAACAAATCTAAATCTAAGGTACGAGGTCCCCAGCGTTCGAGACGCAAACGTCCTTGTTGTTGCTCGATATCTTGTAAAGCATCGAGCAATTCAATCGGCAATAGCTCGGTTTGAAACCCTGCTACAGCATTGACATAATCGGGTTGTATCACATCGCCCATAGGTTTAGAGCGGTAATAAGCTGACACCGTCAAGGTGTTATTAAGTGCTAATGTTTTGAGCGCCGTTACAGCAACATCGAGTTGTTGTACCGGCTCTGCTAAATTTGCGCCCAAGGCGACATACACTTGCACCGCCATGGTGGTTACTCTTCTGCAGGCTTGGCAGCGGGTTTTCGACGACGCTTGCGCTGTGGTGCATTGCGATTGCGAGTATTACTGCTTTTGATGCTTTTGGCGATATCACTGCGGTCAGTTTCATCGGCTTCAACAAACGCTTGCCACCAATCCGCTATCTTGGCGGTATTACCCGCTTCAACTTCACCGCGCAGTAGCAGCAAATCATAAGCGGCTCTAAATTTCGGGTGCTCTAGCAGTTTAAAGGCGCGGGTGCCTTGACCACGTTCTAAGCGCAGTTGTAATTGCCAAATGTCACGTGCTGGAGTACTAAAACGACGTGGTAAGCTAATGGTTAAACACTGTTTCTCAAGCACATCACCCATAGCTGCAACATAGGCATCGTAATGCGTTAGGCCACTTTCAATCGCGATATCATCTGCGCGTTGTTTAACTGGGTACCATAATATTGCGGCAAAGAAAAATGCTGGCGTAACGGTTTTATCTTCACTGACTCGTAGGTCAGTATTACGCATAACGGTTTGCAGCATTTTAGCTGTATGACCTTTAGGCGACTCTTCAATTAGGGCACTCACTTGTGGGAACAGCGGAGCAAATAAACCAAAATCTTGCATCATGTGGTAATTTGCTTCGGCTTTACCGGCAAAGAATAATTTCAATACTTCTTCATACATGCGCGCCGCGGGAATATCACCTAATAGTGGTGCGAGTGCTTTGATAGGATCGGCGGTAACGGCGTCGATTTGCATATCAAGTTTAGTCGCAAAACGAACGGCTCGAAGCATGCGCACCGGATCTTCACGGTAACGGGTATCTGGATCGCCGATAAGTTTTATCTTGCGTGCATTAAGATCGTTTATTCCACCGCCATAACTGCGAATAGAGTAGTCGCTAATGTCGTAGTAGAGTGCATTGATAGTGAAGTCACGACGTTCAGCATCTTCATCTATCTCACCATAAACGTTATCACGTAATAAACGACCTTCAGCGTTTGATTTCGATACTTTGTCATTGCTTTCACTGTGGTGACCGCGGAACGTGGCAACCTCAATAACATCACGACCAAAAACGATATGTGCCAGTCTAAAGCGACGGCCAACTAAACGACAGTTGCGAAATAACTTTTTAATATCATCTGGGGTAGCATTCGTCGCTACATCAAAGTCTTTTGGTTCTATGCCAAGCAGAATATCGCGAACACCACCGCCGACTAAATAGGCTTTGTAGCCCGATTTATTCAGACGATAAAGTACTTTAAGTGCATTTTCACTAATTTGGCGACGTGAAATTGAGTGACCATCTCTGGAGATAATATCCAGACGTAAGCCATCTTCTTGAATTGGCTCTTCAAGGACTGGAGCTACTTTGTTGTTTTCAAATAGCTGTTTACAGAATTGGCTAATACGGCGAAAAATAATACACCTCGGGATGCTAGAATAATTTGATTAAAAATCTGGCGGGTATAATACATTAAATGTGACTGAATGAGTATACGTACAGTGGCGCTAAAAAGGGCTTAATGCAATAACTCGTCATGGTAATGATGATACCTAGTCGTTTCTAGTCGATATGATAATTTCTTTTTGTGCAGGAATCGTACTGAGATCAAATTGTGCTACTGCCTGCTTAAGCATCACATCAACTGCATCAATATCTACTGTTTGTTGGCCTAAAAATGTCAGCGCTGCGTTGATACTGGCTTGAGGGTGGACGATATCGATGGCAGAGGCATGATTCTGCTTTGATAATTTAAAGCCTTTTTGTGTGCAGACTAAAGGTAAATGTAACCAATCAGGTGACGCAAAATTCAATTGAGTAAATAAGCTTATTTGGCGGCAACTTGCTTCAAGTAAATCACAGCCCCTAACCACTTCAGTAATACCTTGATAAGCATCATCAAGCACCACGGCGAGCTGGTATGCGAACAAACCATCGCTACGTTTAATGATAAAGTCTTCATCAGCGAAGGCTTTATCAACCATCACATGACCTTGCAGTTGATCAACAAAGTGGTCCATTTTAACTTGGTTACGAATCCGAATTGCACCCTGGGTCAGCCGTGGTGTCAATCGCCCACATCGGCCATCGTACACTCCGCCACTGGTTTGAATAATTTTACGTGTGCATTGGCAATAATAACCCGCATCACTTTCGATAAGCGCATCAATCTGATCTTGATATACTTGATGTCGTTGATGCTGATATAGCACGCTACCATGCCAATGTAAGCCATAGGCATCAAGTGTGCGGAGGATATTGTCGCTGGCACCGGGTACTTCTCTAGGAGGATCGATATCTTCTATGCGGACCAGCCATTGGCCTTTAAGACTATGCGCACGCAGATAACTGCCTAATGCCGCAATGAGTGAACCAAAATGCAGTGAGCCTGACGGGGATGGCGCAAAACGGCCAATATACGATGGGGTGATCATGTTATTTTGTAGCGTAGTCTTAATTAACATCGCTGTGCCATTATCTTCTGTCAAAGTGACAACACTCTAGCGCGGGTAACCAATTAAATGAGTGGCGTGTTTTATTGATGAATAAAATAAAACAAAAGGGCGAGATAATCTCGCCCTTCTTCGATAGCGGATTAACCCGCCATTTGTTTTTCTTTTATTTCAGCTAGCGTTTTACAGTCGATACACTGATCGGCTGTTGGACGGGCTTCAAGTCGACGGATACCAATTTCTACACCACATGAGAAGCAGAAACCAAAATCATCTTCTTTGATCAGCTGTAAGGTCTTTTCAATCTTTTTGATCAATTTACGTTCTCTGTCACGAGCGCGTAATTCTAAGCTGAATTCTTCTTCTTGTGCTGCACGGTCGACAGGATCAGGAAAGTTTGCAGCTTCATCTTGCATGTGAGTTAACGTACGGTCGACTTCTTCACGCAATTGGTTACGCCATGCTTCGAGGATCAATGTAAAGTGACCACGTTGCTTGGTATTCATATACTCTTCACCAGCCGATTCCTGGTAAGGATCTACTCCAGCGATAGCGAGTACGCCAAGTTTTTTCGTGCCTTGAGGCATAACGCATCTCCTGTAATCATTTGCGTTTAAGGACGTCTTAAATTTATGGCCGCTATCTATACCAGAAACTCTATAGCGTGGCAAATTTTTTACATGTATTTGAGCTTTATATTTTTATCTATACGACCACATTACAAGAATCGGTGATGGAACTTGCTTGCGGTGAAAGTGCTGTTTTATAGGCTAGCACTTCAACGCCATGTTCCATGGCTTGTTGAAGTAAGTCTGCGTATTGCGGATCAATATGGCGCGCGGGTTGAACAGTGGTTATGCCACTGTGTTGTACCACAAATAATAATACCGCTCGATGACCTAGAGTGACCATATGCATCAATTCTCTAAGATGCTTTTGCCCCCGAGTGGTAACGGCATCAGGAAAATAACCTATGTGTTGTTCTAAAAGGGTGCAACTCTTCACTTCGATATAGCAATCTGCTCGATTAGGGCTGGTGAGCAATATATCGATTCGGCTATTTTCACTGCCATACTTCACTTCACGTTTTAGATGCTCATAATCTAACAGTTCCGAAATCACTTGCCTCTTTATGGCATCTTCGGCAAGAGCATTGGCACGTCCTGTGTTAATCCCGATAAGGTGCTGCTGATCGGTTTGCATCAATTCCCAGGTGTGGGCGTATTTACGTTTTGGATTGTCTGAGGTAGAAAACCACACCGTCTCACCAGGAAATAAGCAATTTTTCATTGAACCAGTATTAGGACAATGAATGGTGATCTGTTGGCCATTGGCAAGCATGATGTCGGCAAGAAAACGCTTATAACGTTTAATTAATATGCCAGATTCTAATTCGGGGATAAATTTCATCCATGACCCAAGTGTTGAGTTGATTTACAACAATGCTAACAAACTTTAGCTTGGTTTATCGATTATGTTTTGTCTACACTACTGCCATTAGCTCGTGATTACGTGCGAGTATTGGTGTTCTTAGGCTTACAACAAGGGATTATTATGAATATTATGACCGTTACTCTGACCACAGAAGCCCCAGCCGCTCATTGGGGTAAAGCTGATGTGACCTATCAAGGCTCTTTGGCGACAATTCATTTATCAGGTAGCGATGAACTTCGCCAAGTGCAAATGGCGGCACGCAAAATCCGCACCCAAGGGATTAATTATGTGCAATTAGATGGCGGCTTATGGAACCTACATTCTCAGTGGGCATTTGCGCAAGGTTTTGCGACAGCGAAAGCTGGTTACCAAGTTGACTGGTGTGGCAGTGATGCCGATAAAGAGACCTTGAATCAACGCGCTGTCGCGACTCAGTTTGCCCGTAAATTAATTAATGACACTCCTGAAGATTTATCGCCATTAGCGTTAGCTAACCAGGCGGCATCTTGGTTAAAAAATATTGGTGGCGACCATGTTAGTTTCAACATTATTGAAGGCCAAGAATTATTAGAGAAAAAGTGGGTTGGTATTCATGCTGTTGGTCGTGGCAGCGAGCGTCCTCCTGCGCTATTAGAGCTTGATTTTAATCCATTAGGTGCTGATGCTCCTGTATCTGTTGCCTTAGTCGGTAAAGGCATTACGTTTGACTCAGGCGGTTACAGCCTAAAGTCGACCGAAGGTATGCTGACAATGAAATGTGATATGGGTGGCGCTGCGACTGTCACTGCCGCTTTGGGATTAGCGATTAACTCCGGTTTGAATAAACGCGTTAAGTTATTCTTATGTTGCGCAGAAAACCTCGTCAGCGGACGTGCTTTTAAACTAGGTGATATTTTAACCTATAAAAATGGTACTACGGTTGAAGTCGTCAATACCGACGCTGAAGGACGCTTAGTATTGGCTGATGGTCTACAAGCCGCATCAGAAACTGGCGCAGGCTTGATTATCGATGCCGCAACCTTAACCGGCGCAGCAGTGATGGCGGTTGGTTCAAATTATAATGCGATTTTCTCACCACAAACCGCGACATTACAATTAGCACAAAAAAGTGCTGCCGCTGTGTCTGAAAACGTATGGCCATTACCGTTAGATCCATGGCATAAAGACATGTGCCCATCAGCGTATGCCGATACCGCTAACAGTCGTCCAGTAAAAGGTGGCGGCGCAGGTGGCGCCTCTAACGCCGCAGGTTTTCTATGGCGTTTTGTATCACCACAAGCCAATTGGTTGCATGTCGATTTAGCTGCAGCGTTTGAATCATCAGCGTCGGCGCTATGGGCCGCAGGTGCGACAACTCATGGTGTATTGACCATTGCTGAATTATTGAAAGACTAGCCGATAAAAGTGCAAATATAAGGCAGATTTAAAGCCGTTGTTATTTAATGTTCTCAGTTTAAGAGCTGGGCATTAGATAATAGCGGCTTTTTTGTTGTCTTCAGTTAGCGGCCAACTTTTAAGTACAGAGTAGTCAGTTTGGCGTTTATTCTTGATAGATTGATACAGATGTAATTCAGTTGGCATCAACGATAACCTAGTGGTGCATCTCAACGTAGGTAAAGCAGTGATGTTAACTTGGCGAAACAAACTAATGTGAGGGACGTATTGGTGTTCGCTAATCAATACCTTGTGATTTTTCGCAATCAAGAGTAGCGATTGAGCCATAAGCAATAGCGGTTCGCTAGCGTGTCCTTTTAGGCAAATTAATCGTGCTGATTGCCATAACGATAGTGTATCTAACACTTGCATAAAAGTCGGTTTTGGCATCAACTCGATCGCATCGACAACACTGGCATAACTGGTCTGATCTATCTGGCCTAAAAAACCGAGTGTCATGTGTAAATTGCTATTATCCACTACCTTTGCTGTATCATTAACAAATGGGCTAAGACGCTGTTTTATTAGAGATGTTTTTTCTATTTCTGACTTTTTTAAGCCAAAGCCGACAAACAATCTTCGCGAAGATGTGGCTTGCATACGCTTATCCTTAATGAGTAATGAGTTGAAACCCTAAGCCGAATAGATTATTAATATTGAATGATGTAAACAAATATCGTTATTTGTGAGTGACTAAACTACACTTAGGTTAATGTTAACGATAATATAGCGCATGTTTTTTTATTCCTAAGCAAATTGAATTGCTAACCTTGACTGAGTTGATGAATGGCAGATAGCACCCAGCAACTATTGAAAAGTGTTTTTACAAATGGACCTATTGAGAGTAGTAATACTTCGGTGTTATCGCTGCTTAATCAAGCACTAGAGTTAGTCTGTAAAAGACTAGAATGCAGCGCGGCATTTGTACTGACAAATCAGTACGATAAAGTATTTTCGGTCGATGTTGAAATTATCGACACGTCAGAGCAGCAATGTGCTAGTTATTTTGGTACTTCCCCCGCTTCTGAAGCACTGTTCAATCAACAGTTTAAAGATCATCTGTCGCTTTGCGAATCCTTATTATCTAATCATCAGCTTATCACTTATGCTCATAATGCTACGCAAGGGTTAACCGACCAACAAGATTCAATATTAACACCACTCATTAGCCTTTTTAACGATCTCAATATTAATTGCCAGCATATTGCACTCAGCCCCGTTTTACAGGTAGGCAATGTCAGAGTCGTGTTAGGCACTCTGTGTGCTTCAGATGCTAATCCTGTTGTGAATCAGCATAAAGATCCCATTTCGTTTATACACAAGCTACTCGAAGATACCGCTTATCAATTGGCATCGTCACTTGAGTTACGTCGTTTAGCCGTTTTGCTCGATAGTAAAGATAAACAATATCAAGAGCTGTTTCAGTTGTTGCCGATAGCCTGTGCGCTCATTGATTTACAGAATAATATTGTATTGCAAAATGATGCGAGTAAAGACAGTCTGCTTATTAGTGAAGGCCAAAGTTTATTTAACTTATTGCGTGAAGAAGATCACCCACTGCTACTCGATACTTTGCACATTGTCCGCGAAGGTATTTTACGTCAAGCCTGGTGTGAAGTACCGCTGCGAAATGGTGGGCAAATTCATTGGTACAAGTTTAGCTTTTGCCATGCTCTTAATAAGCAGCAGCAGTTATTGTTAATGATTGAAGATGTCACCGAGCGTTATCGACTTGCTGATGAATTATCATTTCACTCCAATCATGACGTATTAACCGGCTTACCGAATCGGCTGCAGTTTGAAAATATGCTCGAAGAGTTATTAGACGATGAAGATCATACACCTGCTTGTATTGCCTTTCTCGATCTCGATCAATTTCAGGTAGTTAATGATCTAAGTGGTCATCAAGCGGGTGATTTGTTATTGCAGCAAGTGGCCACACGCTTAAAACAATTATTACGCAAAGGCGATGTTGTTGCGCGGCTAGGGGGCGATGAATTTGGCTTATTGATGAACAATTCTGATGTGTCATCAGCACAACAAGTGGCGCAACGAATTTGTCAGCAATTATTTGAGCATGAATTTATTTGGAAGGGGGTTAAGCATAATATTAGTGCCAGTATTGGCATTGCTAAAGTTGATTATGTTGCTCCAGATATCTATGGTGTCATGAGTAAAGCGGATGCTGCTTGTCGATTAGCCAAAGAGGAAGGCCGTAACCGCTGGCATTTTTACAATCCAGATGACCCACAAATGAACCTCATGTATAACCAAATGCTTGCATCTGTAGATATTACTGGAGCACTTGCGTTAAATCAGTTTGAGTTATTTTATCAACTTATTGAGCCGCTAAATAAGCCCGAAACTGGGATACACATCGAAATATTATTGCGCATGGTACAAAGCGATGGCCGATATGTATCACCTGGCGTGTTTTTACCTGCTGCTGAGCGTTATAACTTAGCGCCTCGTGTTGATAGATGGGTTATCGATAACTTATTGAAATGGGGTGGCAATAATTTAACCATATGGCGTCAATTGTCTATGGTTTCGGTTAATTTGTCGGCAATGTCACTGGCCGATCAAAAGTTCATGAATTGGCTTGAAATGCGCTTAATGGTTGAACCAGAGTTGGTGAGTAAGTTATGTTTTGAGATCACCGAAACCGCAGCCGTAAGCCAGTTAGACCAAGCCACAGGGTTAATTGATTTGTTACGTCCGTTTGGCTGTAAAATTGCTTTAGATGATTTTGGTTCTGGTTTTTCAAGTTTTGCTTATTTAAAATGCCTCGATGTGGACTACGTTAAAATTGATGGCCAATTTGTGGTCAATTTATGTGAAAACCGCAGCGATAAAGCGATTGTGACAGCAATTTGTCAACTTGGTAGAGACATGGGGTTTGAGGTTATCGCCGAGTTCGTTGAGAATATTGAGATTGGCTTATATCTGAAAAATATCGGTGTTGATTATGCTCAAGGTTATGCCATTAATAAACCGACGCGCTTGGCCGAATTACCACACGGTTTGCGAACACCTTGGTTAACATCCGCTACGTTAGGAGATAATCTTACGGCCTTAAATGATTAATTGATGTATGCCATCTGCAATTAATGACACCTTGATATGATTGTGGGTAAAATGAGCCCCATAAAATTGCCGTAAAAGTTAATAGCGTTGACCTCAAAACAAGCATTACCGCGCCCAGAATCATCGATTATCACTTCATTACCCATACAGGCGGTACTTAGCTCGTTGCGGGTGCAGTTTGCCGATCATTCGCAGATTATTCTCGAAGCACCTACCGGTGCGGGTAAATCAACAGCCTTGCCATTAGCCATGCTAGCCTGGCCTGAAATTAGTGGCAAAATTCTCATGTTAGAGCCGCGCCGAGTTGCCGCCCGTAATGTAGCTCAATTTATCGCTAAACAATTGGGCCAGGCGGCTGGCCAACAAGTGGGTTATCGTGTTCGCGGCGAATCAAAAGTCAGCGCTGATACTCGACTCGAAATTGTGACGGAAGGTATTTTGACCCGCATGATCCAACAAGACCCTGAACTGAGTGGTATTGATGTGATTATTTTCGATGAAATACATGAACGTCACCTCACTACCGATTTAGGCTTAGCTTTAGCATTAGAAGTGCAGCAATCATTGCGTGACGATTTACGCATTATTGCCATGTCTGCAACCCTGTCTGGTTTACCGCTCGACACCTTAATGCCCAATGCAGCTCAGATCCACAGTGATGGCCGCAGTTTTGCGGTTGAGATTGCTTATCAACCTTGTCCAAGTCAGCAAATGTGGCTTACGCACATGTCTCGAGTCATTCTCGACACCATCACGTCGATTGAATTAGCCGCTTATCAACAAGGCAGTGTGCTAGCATTTTTACCCGGCAAAGGTGAAATCCGTAAGCTCGCTGGATTGTTACGTGAGCGTTTGGATGCATCATGGCTAATTTGCCCTATGTATGGCGATTTATCGTCTGCAGAACAAGATCAAGCTATTCGAGCAGCAGAGCCTCGTAAACGTAAGATAGTCCTTGCGACTAATGTGGCGGAATCGAGTTTAACTATCGAAGGCATTACGCTAGTGATAGACAGTGGTTATCGACGTGAAGCGAGTTTTAACCCTAAAACCGGCGTGACACGCTTAGGGCTTAAGCGCATTAGCCAAGCTTCTGCCATTCAGCGAAGTGGTCGTGCAGGGCGTTTAGCTGCGGGTTATTGCGTACGTTTATGGAGCCAAGAAGAACAAGGACGTATGCGCAAGGTCGACGAACTTGAAATTACGCAAGCTGAATTGACTTCGATGGCTCTTGATTGTGCCAATTGGGGCGCTAAATCATTTGCCGAATTGTCATTGCTTACGCCGCCGCCGGCCATTCATGAACAGGTTGCTTGGGGATTACTTCAGCAACTTGAATTGATTGACTCACAACGTAAATTAACGCCATTAGGTCGAGATGCTTATGCATTAGGTTGCCATCCGCGTTTAGCGCATATGCAGCTTAAAGCTAAGCAACTTGCCCAGGATGACAATCAGCCGCAACTGTGTTTATTGGCATGTGTGTTAGCGGGCATTATTGAAGCTCGCGGCTTACCCAAAAAAGGCGCCGATATTCATCATTATTTGACTGAGGCTTTGCAGGGACAGATTAAGCAGCAAGTAAGGCAATGGCAGCAATCCTTGGCGATATCGGGTCAGATCAATGAAGCCATACGAAATGCATCCACTCGCGATATTAGTTATTTGTTAGCACTTGCTTACCCTGATCGTATTGCCAAAGCCCGTGGTCATGAAGGCTTTTTATTAAGTAATGGTACTGGCGTAGTGATCAGTGCCGATGATAGTTTGGCACATGAACCTTGGTTAGTGGTTGCTGACTTTCAAGAGACTCAAGGTCGTAATGCTGGTCAGGTTTACCTTGCTGCAAGGTTGGATGAGCGTTTATTTACGGCTGAGCTTACCTCGTTAGTAACCACTCATGTACACGCTGGTTGGGATGAAGCAAAAGGGCGTTTCTTTGCAGAGAGACACACTAAAATCGGTGAGATTATTATTAAAGTCGATACCGGTATTACACCTGAACGAGCACACATTACCGCCGCGTTGTTAGCACAAATCCGCATTAAAGGGTTAACAATCCTTAATCGTGACGAGCTATTAATCCAGTTACAATATCGGGTTGAATTAGCACGACACTTTGATTCAGAGCATGATTGGCCTTGCTTAAGTGATGAGTTCTTGCTGGCTTCATTAGAAGATTGGCTTGGGCCACATTTAGACAATATTCGTTCATTGGCCGCATTAGCTAAAGTTGACGCTTATGGATTAGTGAAAAACTTACTCAATTGGCAGCAGCAGCAAAGGTTAGAGCAATTGGTGCCTACACACTGGCCGATGGCAACAGGTACTCGTGCGCCAATTCGTTACCAGATGCCCCTTGACGCCGATGGACATTTTTATCATAACCATGATCAACAAGGGCGTGCGTTGCTCAGTGTACGATTACAAGAAGCATTAGGGATGGCGCAAAGCCCGACAATATTGCACGGTAAAATGATCGTGACTATGGAGTTGTTATCGCCAGCACAAAGACCATTAGCCGCAACGGCTGATTTAGCCAGTTTTTGGCAAGGCCCTTATATTGATGTGAAAAAAGAAATGCGTGGCCGTTATCCTAGGCATTTATGGCCTGATGACCCAGTGAATACTGTGGCTACAAAATTTACTAAAAAGAAAACTCCTAGCGTGTAAATAAGTTATCTAGCTTATTAATAACATGTAATTATTCAGCGTTATATGGAAAATGAAATCATTATTTATGACTAAAAAAACCAAAAAGTCTTCGGTAACCACAAAAAAGACAGGACCCTCTTGGTGGCGAAAGCTGTGGTCACTCACATGGAAATTATCCATAGTTGGTATTGCCGTTGTAAGCTTTTATGCTATTTATTTAGACCAAATTATTGCGCAAAAATTTGAAGGCCAAAAGTGGCATTTACCTGCGCAAGTTTTTAGCCGTTCAATGGCGCTATACCCGGGAGCTGCGATAAGCCATCCTCAGCTAATGGCTGAATTAAAACTATTGGGTTATCGTAAAGTGGCTAACCCACGTCAAGTTGGCGAGTTTTCAGCATCCAGCACCCGCATTGAATTATGGCGTCGGCCGTTTTTGCACCCAGAAGGTAACCAAGTCGCACAAAAAGTGATGATTAGCTTTGACTCTCAGGGCGTGAGCTCGGTTAAGCGCATGTCTGATAAACGTGAATTAGCCGTATTTCATTTAGAACCAGTTTTACTTGACCGTATTATTGCCGGCGATGGCGAAGATCGCTTATTTGTGCGCGCGCCTGAAATGCCTTCGATGATCATCGATGCGCTTATTTTAGTAGAAGACCGCAGCTTTTATGATCACTTCGGGGTAAACCCATTGGCCATTGCAAGAGCTGCAGTTGTCAATATCACCGCGGGTCGTACCGTTCAAGGTGGTTCAACCTTAACTCAACAGTTAGCCAAAAATTTCTTTTTAAGCAGTGAACGTTCAATTGTGCGTAAAGTACGTGAAGCCCTTATGGCGCTGATCATTGATTTTCGATATAGCAAAGATGAAATTTTAGAGGCTTATCTCAATGAAGTGTACATGGGCCAAGATAAAGCCCGTGGTGTGCATGGTATGGGGCTAGCATCACAGTTTTACTTTGGTCGCCCCATTGCTGAGCTGACCGTGTCGCAACAAGCCTTTTTAGTTGCGGTCATTAAGGGGCCTTCTTATTACAATCCTTGGCGTTATGCTGAGCGAGCCCAAGAGCGACGTGATCTAGTATTACGTTTATTGATGGAAAACGATAAATTAACCGTTGCTCAATATAAAGCAGCTGTAGAGTCGCCTATTGGTCTTCGTAGTGCGACAAAATCGGTACATCAAAAATTACCGGCATTTTTTGCCGTGGTAAAACAAGAGTTACGCGACCGTTATGGCGACTCATTACTCAAGCAATCGGGTGTTAAAGTCTATACCACGCTTGATCCTATGGCCCAAGAAGCAGCTGAAAAAGCCGTGTTATCTACCATGGCATCACTGGATAAACGGGCTAAAAATATTCAAGTCGGTATGGTGGTTACCGATAAATACACCGGTGGTATTGCTGCCATGGTGGGCGATAAGCAACCCAGTTATGAAGGCTTCAATCGTGCGGTAGAAATTAGACGTCCAATCGGATCGTTAATTAAGCCATTCGTGTATGCTAGCGCATTGCGCCAAGCGGATAAGTTTACCTTAGCGACCCCAATTGAAGATAAACCTATTACGCTTCAAAATGAGCAAGGTAAAACTTGGTCGCCTAAAAATGTCGATAAAAAGTTCAGCGGTCAAGTGCCTTTATTAAGTGCATTTAAAGATTCAATGAACGTTCCAACGGTAAATGTTGGTTTGGCTGTTGGAGTAGACAAGGTTGCTGCTACGTTAAAAAGTTCAGGTTGGGATGATGATATTTCTCCTTATCCATCCATGTTACTTGGTGCTGTAAATGGTTCACCATTAATGGTGGCTCAAGTTTATCAAACCCTTGCAGATGAAGGACGTTATCGTAAGTTATCATCGATTACTGCTGTGCTCGACAGTCAAAACCAAGCATTAGATGTTAGCCGTGTGCCATCGTCGATGGCGATTGATCCTGCTACCGATTATTTAGTCCAATATGCAATGAATCAAGTGGTGCGTTCTGGAACCGCTAAGCGCTTAGGTGCTGCATTCCCTGGCGTACGTCTAGCGGGTAAAACGGGGACCAGTAACGACAGTCGCGACTCATGGTTTGCCGGTTTTGATGAACGTAATGTGGCAGCTATTTGGGTTGGTCAAGACGATAACAGTAAAACTGGTTTATACGGCAGTAGTGGTGCAATGGCTGTGTATCAAGCTTTTCTAAATGAACGTCCGCCGCTTAGTTTGCGTATGATGCCTGTTAATGGCGTAATAAACGGTTATTTTGATCGAACAACTGGCGCGGCTAAACAAGGTAATTGTGACAATATTGTTGGCTTACCGGCTTTAGAATCAAGCTTTCACCCAGTGGCTAATTGTGGCGAGTCACTCTCGTGGTGGCAGAAGCTGGTGGGGCAATAATTGATCTGCTAACTCGTCTTAAAGTATAAGCCTATTTCAGGGCAAGACATCTGAATATAAAAAGCCCAAGGTTAAATAACCTTGGGCTTTTTATTGGATTCAACGTTGGTTTAATAATGGCTAATGTTTATCTAGCTGTTGCCTTAACTTTTTGATTTCATCGAGCATGTGTTGTTGGTTTTGTTCCATTTTCTGCTGGTTTAGCTGCATTTGCTCCAGCGCCAGATTTAGCTGATTGTTAATGTGTTCTTTATGTGCCGTTTGGGCTTCTTGTGCCTCGGTACGTTCTTGCTCATCAGGAGCGACGAAAACAGAAGCCATGTAACCCGATATCACCCCAAAAAAGCTAACCCCGCTGATAATCACTAGCCCACCAATAACATGACCAATTGTAGTGACAGGGTAAAAATCCCCATAACCGACTGTTGATATGGTCACTAAAGCCCACCAAATGGCTTGTTCTGCAGTTTGGATGTTGGCGTTAGGCTCAGCGCTTTCCACTAATAAAATAAGTACTGATGCAGCCGCTAAAATTAACACCATAGCGACCAATAAGCTGGCCAGAGTCGTTTGTTTACGTTGACGCAATAATGGGATGAGTAATGAGCGACTCATGCGGATTAACCGAATGACTCTTAATATTTGGAATATACGTGCAAAACGCAGTGCTTCAATAGCCGGAATACTGGCAATAAAGTCAATCCAATGATGGCGGATGTAAAAGGCTTTGTTGCGCGCTTTGACTAAACCATAGAAAAATTTGGTCATGAAAATGACACATATGGTCGTGTCGATATAGAGTAATACTTTGTTCGTTTCAGCGCCTAACTTGCCGAAAGTCATGGTCAATACAATAACCACTGAAATTAATGATAACACCATCATCGCGAGTTCGAATGGACTCGGACCATCGACGTTTTTAATTGACCAACTTTTAGATTCGAGCATGTCGTTAAATCCGTTTACATTCGTTAGCCGTTAGGCCTAGTGAATTGATTAGCTTTATCATAACAAAAAACGCACAAGGCAGGGGCCTAGTGCGTTTTTTTAGTTGGCATAATTAGCATAAAACCGTGTTTATTTTGCTGATTTATTATCAACGAAGTGGACTAAGTCATCTAACACACGCTTTTTAATTTCCAGTTGTGACTCACTGTCTAAACCGTATTTCTGCGCTAAAATAACATAGTCAGCAGCATCTAATGACACGGTTAAACGCGGACGTTTAGGTCGTTTAGATACCGATAATCCTAGTATCGTCCGAATTTGGTCTGATGGACTCACGCCTTTGTCTAAGGCCGCTTTGCGGATCGAGTATTGAAACTTCTCATCCAGATCAAAAGCCACTTGAGTCGCTTTCGCCGCTTGTTGGTTTTTAAGCCATTTCTCTGGTAACGGTTTGCCTGAACTCATTAGAAAATCGTCTCCTACCTGTATCAGCTTGCTGGCCAGTATTCTCTAATATCTGTCAGTGGTCGATATAATGTCAACATCACTTCAGTGTCGCCACTTTCGTAAACTTCAATATCTACCGCATGAGAGTCAGCAGAGTTGACTAAGCTGTAGCCTTCAAAACCTTCACCGCGGGCATCATCGTCATTTTGAGGCGGCTTTAAATCTCGATAATCTTGACGATGGAAGTAGCCAAAACTAGCAAATTCGGCTTGATGATATTCATCACTGAGCCATTTATCTAGCTCGGTCGCTAATTCGTCATTCAGAGTTTGCAGAGTGAGTGTTGCTTTACCTGGTTCTTCAAATATTTCTGCAAATGCATCAAGGTCAAACAATTGTTCAACCAGGTCACGATTTATTTTGATTGAAATACTTAAGTAAGATTCGTCTTCTTGAATATAGGATAGGTAAATTGCCGTGCCGCTATGGCCACGCAATAAGAATTCACAAAGCTGCGAGCGCTGGTATTCATAAGTATGAATAGCCTCAACCTTAAGCTGTTGCCCACGCAATTGCGTGGGCAAAGCAAAACTGTCATCAAAGGTGATCATATCACCCTTGAGCAGTTTATTAGGGTGGTCAAGCTGACGCTTCGGGGCTTCTTTTTTGCCGAATAGGCCGCTAAGAAATCCCATAATCGCTTAGCCTTTACGTGCTTTGATGCGATCTAACACTGCATTAGCATTCGACTTTTGCTCACCAATACCAGCTTCTGCTAGTTTTGCGTGTAATGACTTATCGCTATTTTCTTCAGCTAAGGTTTCAGACGCTTTTAAGCGGTCATCAAATTGCTGCTGACGTGCTTTGATGCGCTCAAGTGAATCTTTAGCATTAAGCAGTTTTGAGTTGCTTGAAGCAAATGAGTCAGTGATAGTCGCAGTCGCTTTTTGTACACTTTCAGTTGTTTTGACCATGGTTAATTGACGTTGATAATCATTTAACTGACGCTCGGTCTTTTTAACTAAGTCTTTTAAACGCACTGCATGCGAACTAAAGCTGTCATTGGCAGTTTGTTGCTCGGCTAACTCTTCGTCTAATTGAGCAATCTTTTCTGCAATTTCAATCGCTAATGCTTCATTGCCTTTTTCTAGCGCCTGGGTGACATAACCTTCGTGTTCAGCAACGCTGCGCTTTAAGCGATCAATTTCGCGGCTAGCTTGCATTTCTTTGGCCATCACGTCGGTTAATTCACGTTTAGCGCGAGTTAAATGTTTTTCTGCATCTCGAATTTCTTGTTCAAAAATACGAGTTGAGTTTGCGTCAACGATATTTTGGCCAACTTCTGTTGCACCACCACGAAACGCTGTAAGAATCTTGTTTAGAATGCCCATAATTGGCTCCTTAGTTTAAAAATTCGACGAGTTCGTCGATGACTTCCAGACAGTTGTCTGAGAGTACTGCTAATTCTTGTTCAATCTCTTCCATGCTTGAAAGCACAGATAAAGCTCCGTAAACCACATATTTATCATCAATTTTAGCAAACGATGATAATGGCATTGGAATGTTCAGTTCTAACATGGTCTCAAACATTTCAGACCGACGAGCTTGATTTACTTCGTTTTCGCCCCACAAGTAACTGATGCACAATATTTGGTTATCAGTTACTGATACAAACACCGGAATTTCTTCGCGGCCGACAATATTGACTTGTAACACTTCAACATCACCGTCAATCGGATAACAATCAAATTGAAAACCGGTTTTGCTATGATCGCACAGTCCGTTTAGGTGACTTGCAATAGTATGGATGTTCATATTCGTCCTTAATTGACATATTATGTCTGTGAGTAAAGATAGCATCTAGACATAATATGTCAAGCGCTATCTGGTCCAATTAAAAAAGATTAATTACTTCATTTTCTGACCAAGCTGCTAAATGGTAGTAATACAGCTGCAATGAACCAATTTCGTTCACTTTGATCTTGTCTATATCGGCATAAAAATGCTTAGGGAATTCAAATGAACCATGGATAAGCCCAGGAGTAAGCCATTCTTCTGGCACCGGAATATTATCGATGGCGGCTAATCGCTGCTGTGGATTTTTGCCCATCTTACTGCCGATACTCCAACCCCATTCCCCAAAGCTCGGCACATTATGATGATACTGTTTTACATTAAATCCTGCTGCAGTAAGGGTTTTCCCCACCGATATAAACGCTTTTGGCGCATGATAAGGTGACGTTGACTGCACAGTGATCACGCCATCTGCACTGAGTAATTCATTGAGCTTGCGATAAAATAAATCTGAATACAATTTATTTAAGTCTGGGTGGCTTGGGTCAGGCAAATCGACAATGATGGCATCAAATATTTGACCTTTTTGGATCAGCTTATCAACCCCGTTAAACGCATCATCGACCATTAAGGTTAAGCGTGGATCGTTTAACGCATCGCCATTTAATGCTAATAATGCATCGCTTAAGCGTTTGGGCATATCTGCTGGTGGCGATTTAAATAAGGCTAATAGGTCTTTATCCAAATCCATTAAAGTAACGGCTTTAGGTTGCCATTTGAGTACTTGTTTTAACCCTAGGCCATCACCACCGCCAATAATTAACACATTATCGTGCCGTGCGCTGGCTGCTAATGTTGGGTGAACTAAAAAGCTGTGATAGATGTGTTCGTCGCTGCTCGAAAATTGCAAACGGCCATTGATGTATAAATTATAAACTGGCGGTAAACCACCTCCGCGCAGACGCTCAGTAAAATTGAGTTGCTGGAAGCGCGTTGCTTTGGCATACACCACATGATCTTTATATAACAGGTTATTAAAATGCTGTTCCCAGCTAGGGCCTTTAACGGCCAATAAACCAATCACCACACTGGCAATAATATGGCCTATGAGCAGTAATTTAACATGATTGATTTTTGACCAGAAACGCCAAATAAAGATTAGCCCTGCGATGAGGTTAACACTGGCGGTGAGTGCTGCAGCCAGTTGAATATCGATGGCCAACATAAAGCCGACCCAAATAGCGGCACCTATGCCTGCACCAATGTAATCGGCACCATATATGGTGCCGGCATTATGCAGTAAGTGTGCTTCAGACAAAGATTGCCGAACGCGGGCAATCAGCGGTATTTCCATGCCAATCATTAACCCAAGCAGTACGCCCCAAACATAGGGTAGGTATGCGCTAAGGGTTTGCAAACTTGCAATAAAGCCACCATTAGGTAGGTGATCCGGCGGCAGCCCTAAAGTATTGGCGATGGTTAATGGCAGTTGTTGACCAAAGCCAATTACGGCCGCGGTAACGATAATCGCAAATGAGCCACACAGTGCTACAGTTAATTCGAGCATAGCAAAGCCAGTGAAAGCGCATTTAATTTTCCGTGCAGCAAAGGCTCCCACACCCATAGACACAATCATCAAGCCTATCATGGTGTAAATAGCTGCTTCTAGTGCGCCAAGAATTCGGCCCGCATAGTGAGATAATAGATATTCATAAATGAGACCACATCCCGCCAACGAGGCCATGATGCCGAGTAATAAGGCATCATCAAACCACGATACTTGACGGGATGGAGGGGAACTTTGCTGTGAGCCCCCTGATGTAGTGTTAGCGGGAAGTTCATCGAGCAAAGGTGTTGTCATAAATTAAGCCATTAACGCCGTAAGAATAAGAGCCACGGCAATACTAATCGCCATTTCAACGGCTGCGATACCGATGTTTTGTTGTTTTTCGACTTCCTCGGCAAGATTAATACCGGCCAATACCAGTTTTTTTACCACGGTTATCAATAGCGATAATACCACCAACATAATCAGTGAAAATACGCACCAACCAATAATGTTACTGACGTGAGCCGTTGGATTGTATGCAATGAAATGGCTTGCGGCGTTAAAGCTTAACGCCATGGCAATCATGTAACCGCTATGACGCAATGCTAATGCCGTTTGACCTTGGGTTAAGGCTTGTTGCATTGACGCACCTTGATTACGTTGAGCGTAACGTTTTTCGCGCAGTCTGGTGAGAATAACTAACATTAATTGGGAGATTAAGAAGGCGCTGAAAATAGCGATAAAGGTATCGATGGTAATATCTTCTGCCCACATTAATACTGCGCGGATAATAATGGCAGTGGCAATAGCCGCCGCAGCATCAACCACAGCCACAGAGACATTACCTTTGAGAATTTCAGCGTTTTTCGCAAATTCATTTAAGGCGATTTTGTCGTGTAAAAAACGGCCCAATTTAATCAGTACTAAACCAAATAATCCGTAAGCCGACATGCCAATCGCTTCGGTTAAATAAGACGGTGCTGCCTCGCCAGTTATGGCGCCGGTAAGCACAATGCCTAATGCTGCGATTGCACCTGCTGTACTAATACCAAAGGCGAAATTGTCACGTTCTGCTAGCTCGGCACTGCTGTTAACTTTAACACTCCAGCCTTGCAAGTAACGCATTAGCGTCAGTAAAACGATAGCGATGGTTAAATCAATGGCTAAGATAATCGCCAAATGTTGAGTTAAGCCATATTCTTGAAAAAATGTCATGGTGAGTCCTTACCTATTTTCCACGGCTAACACCGCGACTAGTGCGGCTGCTTGAGTTACGGAAACTGCTGTCTTTTGAATAGCTCGAACGAAATTTTCTACTCGCGCTCTGAGTGGTACTACTGGCTTTAGGTGCGCTAGCACTTTGACGCGACAAGCTTGTAGAACCTGTTCGAGTTTTTGCATAAGGGCTGTCAAATCGCTTCCCCTGGCTGTCAAAACGTTTCTTGGTTTGTTCAAAGGTTTTTGCTTGCGAAGTGGCTTGTTTTGGTGAGGTATAACGGTAACGTCCTACATCATTATAATAACTGTAACCACGGTTACCCGACCAACGGTCGTAACTTGTTGGACGAGTAAAGTTAGAAAACATCGCATACATGCCATACCAAGCCCAAATCGATGTGCCACTTGAATTGTTTTGCCAGCTACCATAAGCAGGATTACCCACTAGCTGGCTGCCTGCACCACCAACGTCGGTTCCATTCGCGAGCGCTTCGGCTTCACGGCTGATTGCATTGACTCTGGCCAGTTGGCCATTAGACATATCAGCGACAACATTGACTGGATCAGACAGCATATCATTATACAAACTGCTGTCTGCAGCTTGATAAACATTTTGGGCTTCAGCCAGTTGCTGGTCTAAATCAATAAAGTTAGCGCTATCGTTTAAGTCTTTATAACGACGCGTTAATGACTGAAACATTGGACCTTCAGTGCCGGCATCTTTTGCCAACTCTTCGAGTAAAGGTGTTAAGTCTGATTGGCGCTGAGCGAGAATACTGGTGTATTGTTTAAGTAACGTCGCATTACGCAGCTGATTGTTGTCGAGTGAACTGGCCAACAGATCAAGACGTTGTTGAGTCAGTTGCTGGTACTTAGCAATTTGTTCCGGTCGGTCGTCACCGCAGCCGCTAAGGGCTAACGTGGCAAACAATACCGTTATCAATATGAGTACACGGGGGAGGTGACCTACCATGTTTTCTCCAAAATGTAGATTTTTCATGTGCTAATTCAATATGACACAGGTTATAGTAATCTGGGTATCAATGATATTAATCTGATCATTTTACTGACCAATAGGTATACCATTCACGACATAATATGTCCAACGTTCATTTTCTTTAGGGATCATTATTGCCATGCAAAACCAAGGTAACAAGGTATTATCTGCCGCTATGTTAGACAGCGCAGATCGTTACTGGTTAAGACTCTGCGACAGTTGGCCTGAGGCTAAAACCGCACTGCCCCCCTCGCAGCAGCAAGAGCTAAAAGTCGTATTTGGCTTGAGTGATTATATTGCTGAGCAACTTTGTCGTCATCCAGAATGGATTGTGCAGTTATTTGATGGCCTATTAGATGATGTAGTGCGCAGTGATTTTGATGCTCAGTTACATTCGCTGTTAGTTGAGTTAACTCAAGAAGAGCAGGTTAAGTCAGCCTTACGTTGTTATCGTAATCTACAAATGGTGCGTTTAGCATGGCGTGATTTTTTAAATTACACTCCAGTAGAAGAATCTCTACTCGACTTATCTGCACTGGCCGAAGCATTGGTTATTGCTGGACGAGATTGGTTATATCAAGAAATGTGTCAGCAATATGGTACCCCCATGAGTGCCGAAGGTACGCCGCAACCTTTATTGATTTTAGGTATGGGTAAACTGGGTGGCCGTGAACTTAATTTTTCATCTGACATTGATTTAATTTTTACCTTTCCAGAGCATGGTGACACGGTAGGTGGAAGACGTACTCAGGCCAATCAACAATTCTTTATTCGAATGGGCCAACGCTTGGTAAATTTACTCGACCAAGTGACGGTTGATGGATTTGTATTTCGTGTTGATATGCGTTTACGGCCTTACGGAGAAAGTGGTCCGTTAGTCGTCAGTTTCAGTGGTCTAGAAGATTATTACCAAGAACAAGGTCGCGATTGGGAACGCTACGCCATGGTTAAAGCTCGCGTATTGGGACCTTGGTCTGGCTATTGTGACGAGCTACATGATTTATTACGCCCATTTGTATATCGCCGTTATATTGATTTTTCTGCGATTGAATCATTACGTAAAATGAAGCAACTCATCGCTCAAGAAGTCAGGCGTCGCCAGTTAACAGATAACATTAAGTTGGGCGCGGGAGGGATCCGCGAGGTCGAATTCGTAGTGCAAAGTTTTCAGTTGATCCGTGGCGGCCGCGAACCCGCATTGCGGCAACAAAGTTTATTTGGTGCCATTGATACCTTGTACAGCCTTGGGCAGTTGGAATATTTAGCGGTTGATGAGCTTAAACATAGCTATATTCTTTTGCGTCGGGTGGAGAATTTATTACAAGCTATAGATGATAAACAAACACAAACTCTGCCCAACAATGAGCTTGATTGGCAGCGGCTCTGTTATCCATTAGATATTGAAAACGAAACAGAACTTCGTCAAAAGATTAATACTGCGATGGCTACCATTCACGGCCATTTTAATGCCACGGTCGGTGGCACTGACAGTCACGAACAGAATGATCATTGGACATCATTATTTTGGAATGTGCAGCAAGATGAAGACGCTAATGCCTTGCTGCAAGAACAACAAATCGATGATAGCGAATTATGGCCGTTATTAAGTGAATGGCATCAAATGGTGTCAAAACGTTCTATCGGACCTCGAGGGCGTGAAACCTTAGACAAATTAATGCCTAAATTACTCGAGGAATTGGTTAATCAGGCGAAACCGAGTCAAGCTTTTAAGCCCGTTGCCAACGTGCTAGATAAAATATTAACTCGAACTACTTACCTTGAGCTTTTATGTGAAAACCCGGGTGCTAGACAACAATTAGTCAGTTTATGTTGTGCAAGCCCCTGGATTGCGCGTGAGCTAGCTAATTTTCCTATGTTGCTCGATGAGCTTATTGACCCGTCGCAACTGTATGACATCACTTCGATTGATGATTATCCGAGCGAATTACGCCAATATTTATTACGAGTACCAGAAGATGACATGGAGCAGCAAATGGAAGCGCTGCGCCAGTTTAAATTGTCTCAACAACTCAAGATTGCTGCGGCCGATGTCACAGGTGTTTTACCTGTCATGCAGGTCAGCGATCATTTAACCTTTTTAGCCGAAGCAATTATTGAGCAAGTCGTGCTGCAAGCTTGGCATCAAGTAGCGTCTCGCCATGGCACGCCTGAGGGAACAAGCCCAAGTAATATGGGGTTTGCAGTGATTGGGTACGGTAAGCTTGGTGGTATTGAACTGGGTTATGGTTCTGATTTAGATTTGGTTTTCTTACACGGTCACAGCGGTTCTGGCAGTACAGATGGCGAACGATCTATTGATAATGGCCATTTTTACCTAAAGCTTGCTCAGCGTGTGGTGCATTTATTTGCTACCCGCACCACATCTGGAGAATTATATGAAGTTGATATGCGTTTACGCCCATCGGGTGCATCAGGCTTATTAGTTAGTGAAATAGAGCATTTTGGTGCTTATTTGCAGCAAGAGGCTTGGACCTGGGAGCATCAAGCTTTAGTGCGCGCTCGTTTCGTGTTTGGTGATTATTCACTTGCGGGTCGTTTTAGTGAACTACGTGCGCAAGTGTTGCAAATTGAGCGCGATAAAGTGGAGTTGGCTAAAGCTGTTAGGGATATGCGCACAAAAATGCGCGAGCATTTACTTCAAGCAGAAGCAACAATATTTGATTTAAAACAGAGCGCAGGTGGTATTGCGGACATTGAATTTATAGCCCAGTATTTAGTCTTAGCCTATGCGCATCAATATCACGAGTTAACTATTTGGTCTGATAATGTGCGCATTTTTGAAGTGTTAGCCGAGTTGGAATTATTGCCGGTAATGCAAGCTCAGCATTTAACTCAAACTTACTGTTGGCTGCGTGATGAGAATCATGAACTGACCTTACAGCAATTGCCCGGTAAATTACCGCAGCAAAGCGTGCAACCCAAAACTGATAGCGTCATTGAAATTTATAATAATATTTTACACATTTGATACTAAATGAAGTGGTTAAGATCGATATTTAGTTCTATAACTGTCTTATTGAAATGGTGTTATTTGATTAAGTTGGACTTTTAATGCTTCTGGCTCCGATACCTGAAAATGAGCATACTCGACTCGAAACGCTTCGAGGATTAAACATGCTCGATACCGCAGCTGAAGATCGCTTTGATCGTGTCACTCGGCTAGCAAAACGCTTATTTTCAGTATCGATTAGCGTGATAAGTTTAATTGATGCCGATCGTCAATGGTTTAAATCCTCACAAGGATTAGATGTATGCGAAACCCAACGTGATATTTCTTTTTGTGGTCACGCCATTAATCAGCATGGCATTTTCATTGTACCTGATGCGCTAAAAGATCAGCGTTTTGCCGACAACCCACTGGTACTCGGGCCACCTAATGTTCGATTTTATGCCGGTTATCCATTAACTATGCCTAATGGCGTGATAGTCGGAACCTTGTGTATTATTGATGACAAGCCGAGGTCCTTTTCTAAAGATGATGAAGCAACTTTAGAAGATCTTGGCAATATTGTTATAGATGAGCTGTTATCGATTAAGCAAAATACTTTGGATGCGTTAACGGGTATTTTTAATCGTCGCGGCTTTGAGTTACTTTCTCATAGAACAATGGCCCGCAGTGATAAGCTCGGCTTTAACACCTGTTTGATTTTTTTAGATTTAAATGATTTTAAATCTATTAATGACGCATTTGGTCATGAAGAAGGAGATAATGCATTAAAAATCTTTGCCCGTTTATTAGTCAGTAGTTTTCGTGGCTCAGATATTATTGCTCGATTTGCTGGTGATGAATTTGTGGTATTGCTGAGTCAAACTGATGAAACTATTGTCAATGATGTATTACGCAGGTTCCAGCAGTCTGTTGAGCAGCATAACCAGCACAATGCTAAACCTTACCAATTAACTTACAGCAAAGGTGTGGTGCATCGACAAGCAAATCAGGCATTATCCTTGTATGAATATTTGGTGACAGTCGATAAAGCCATGTTTGTTGACAAAGCAAAACATCACCAGAAAAACGAAACGGTAATTAAATAGACTGTTACTCATGAATGATGCTGAATTACTCGCCGATAATGGATATACCCTTGTGCTTAATCTTAGTAAAAGATGATGTCCTGTCACTAC
The DNA here is from genome assembly GCF_014164185.1 of Shewanella sp. SG44-6. Lineage (NCBI taxonomy): Bacteria > Pseudomonadati > Pseudomonadota > Gammaproteobacteria > Alteromonadales > Shewanellaceae > Shewanella > Shewanella sp. SG44-6. The sequence continues at coordinate 72,929 of NZ_JACJER010000002.1, forward strand.
TATTATTTTTCATTTCAACTTACTCAATTATTAATTTATCTACACTCAGCAGATTACCTCTATTGATGGCTTAGCCTAATATCCAGTGAACGACAATGAACTAATTTCATTTAAAATCAATGCTTTATTTGCAAGTGCTGTCTCAAGCGATACCAGCATAGCCAAGCCAATATTGGCATAGGGTATTGCCGCCTTAACGGCTTCTTTTTGCGGCAATTTGATAAGTTGGCGTAGCATTGAATACACACGCAGAAGAATAATAAATCCAAGCACAATAACAGACGGCATTTAGTGATCGCTAAATGACTTTTTTGCCTTGTCATGCCCTCTGCTATTCCTAGTATGGGCATTAACAAAGTGGATAAGGTTTCGCAGGTCGCCTTAGGGACTTTTAAATCTGACTTGATTAATTCTGCACTTAAGCCGAGGACAAAAAAGCCATCATAGTACTAAGCATGTTATCGCTTCTATCTGTTATAAACTATGGTGATGCTGCCTTGTAGTCATAACAAAGTGAAATATTTTAAATCAAAATGGCGCAGTAATATTGAATAAATCTAGGCTGTTATAGTTATTAATAGCAGATCTGTGAAGTACTGATCTATTAAGTATTGCTAGCGTATAGTATCGTTAATAAGAACATAGCAATATTAATGGTAGAGCCTGTAATGAAAAATGAAATTGATATTCATCGTGCGTTAAAAGTGTTTAACAAAGTCACTCAATATGGCGAAAAACGTGCGCTTGAAGATGGTCTTAGTGGCCATGATTATTGGTTGTGTGGTATTAGTGCCCAAACGGATCACGATGGCTACACCATTACCTTGTCTGATGCTCAAGTTAGTTTAACGGTGTTTTTTCACAATAAGTATCAGTTCGAATATCCTACCAATGATGCGCTCGATAATTTTTTACGTCGATTTAATGACGTTGAAAATTTCCAAGCATCTTGAGTAAAGCATTAGGGTTATTAAGCACTCATAACCTTGCATCACATACTTTACGCCCATTGTTGCATTTCGATTAGGCGACTGTAAGTGCGTCTAAATTCAAATTGTAATGCCCCATCAATGTATAAATCTTCCAAGCTAAACCTGCTATTGAGGATTAACATCACTTTTTGATCGTATAGTTCATCAACTAAACTAATAAAGCGTCTGGTTGGATCATCCTCACTGGCATAGGACAGTTGTCGCTCGCCTGTGATGGTTGCTAGTGAACCATCTTCGGTGCCACGTGCTCGAATCCAGCTTCGTAGTTCTCCGCCTAATATCGGTACATCGCTGAGTAAGATATGGCTAAATTGTCCCGCGAGTTCAATATAATCTAATGCTGATCGTGGGCCTTGGCACAAGGCTGAAAAGGTAAACCAAGCAAGCTGGCCGTGTATAGCCATAATGGCAATGTCTCTATGGCATACCTCAATTGAGTGTGGCAGGTTTTTGAGACTCGCATGAGGTTGTGGGTATTGTTGACATAATTGTTGAAAAACAACCTTGGGCGCCATTGATGATGGCTGTTTTAGCCAAGGTGGTGTAGTCGTTAATATGTTGGCGTTAGCGTGTAAACGATGATCAATTTGACCATTTAAATGGATTGATTCGGTATATTGTAGAAGCAGATCAATAGTGGGTAAAAAACGATCGCGCTGTAATCCGTTTTTATACAAGTCAACAATCGGCACATTTGACGTTGCAACTAAGGTCACTTCTGACTGAAATAATGTCTCAAATAATCGCCCAAGTAAAATGGCATCACCGATATCAGATACAAAAAATTCATCGAAGCAAATGACAGAATATTTGGCTGCAATTTGCTTAGCAATATGAGCTAATGGATCGCGGATCCCCGATGTTTGATTTAATTGCTGATGGAGCATAGCCATAAAACGATGAAAATGAAGACGTAATACGGTTTTATTTACTTCAGACTGCGGGCTATATAGGTACTGCTCAGACAAACTTTGATAAAACAGATCCATCAGAAAGGTTTTCCCACGACCAACATCTCCCCACAAATATAAACCGCGGTTTTTTTTGTTAATCGATAGACATTGCTGATAGAGCGAATCTAAGGCGAGTACTGCTTGCTGTTGCGCAGGATCATCAAGCATGTTTTGTTTAATGCGCTGCTGATAGGCTTGTAATGGCGACATAACACTTAAGCTAAATTGTTGAGCTGAGTAGTATACCATTAACTGTTGCCTTTATTATGGTGCGTATTTCCTTTAAGCTCTTGTGACAAAAATAACAATCTATTAACTCTGAGCGTGAACCCTGAGTATTAATCCTAACAAGGACCCAGACATGAATCATAAAAATAAGGGGATGACCTACATTGGTGCGGATATGACATTAGAAGGTAATGTACGTATTCAAGGTCCTGCAATGGTTGCTGGCCACACTAAAGGTACTATTAACTCTACTGATCAAATCAAAATTGAGCTGGGAGGCGTGATTGAGGGTGACGTTTTTTGCCAAGAGATGCGCGTGTCAGGATTATTTAAAGGCAAGTTACATTGCAATAAGTTAATTATTGTCAGCTCGGGTATTGTAGAAGGTGAAGTGTCGAGTCATCAGATGGAAATTTATGATGGCGGTCAATTCATCGGTATGCGCACTAAAGGTCCTGATGCATCGCAGTTACCACAAGCTGAAGCTGAGCAATCATCACATCAACAGGCGCAGCAGGCTAGTGTTACTCATTCGGTTTTTTCAGGGCGTAAATTCACTTATGCCGCAGTTGCGACTATTTTGATTATTGCCGGCACAATATTACAACCAACCATTAGCTCGGCATTGAATCGTGGTCAAATATTGTCATCTGACAACAATCAAGCCAGCGCAGAGCAATACTCACAATCAACTGCAACAGCAGAAGATGCTGAGGTCTTATTTCAAGATATAGATCAACAGACTTCATTTGTCGATCAAGCTGAAGCATTGATAGGGGCTGGTCAAAGTGATATTAATGTGGCGATGGAAGATTTACATGAACTCGCTAAAACCAGTGAGGCTATGGGGGATAGCCAAACAGCGAGTGACGATGTCGAACAAATCGAGCCAGCGTTTGGCTCGCCAGATAAGTAAGCATCTTTTTATTAAACCCATAAAAAAATGGTTTTATTAACCACAGTGTTTAGTGGAGTAATAAAACCATTTTATGCTGTTTTGATACAGCCAAATATTTCGATATTACTTATGGATTAATGCGAGTTGGCATACCTGTACGTTGCTCTAGCAATCGCTTTAATATAAATGAGTCAGTTTGTGGGTGAGCAACAAAGCGAGTGGTTTCTTTATCAAATGATAATGCTACCGGCTCAGTCGAATCAAACTCAGCTTGAGTGCGTGATAGCGGCTGATGAACTTCTAAATAACGATTACCATCAGGTTCTTCAGTCGCTTTAATGGGTTGGTTAATAAATTCAACACGAGTACCTACTGGCACGGTATTAAATAAATGTTCAATATCTTCATCGCGTAAACGAACACAACCAGAACTGACGCGTAAACCAATACCAAAGGTGGCGTTAGTGCCATGGATTGCATATAAGTTACCCACATACAGTGCGAACAAACCCATTGGATTATCAGCGCCTGCAGGCCATACTGCTGGTAATGTCACTCCTTTTGCTTCGTAAGATTTACGAATATTAGCAGTTGGTGTCCACGTTGGGTTTGCGCGTTTACGTTGAATGGTTGTTACCCACTTTTCTGGAGTGTCTTTACCAATTTGGCCAATACCAATAGGCAATACTTCAACAATATCTTTTCCTTTTGGGAAATAATATAAACGCATTTCAGCGCTGTTTATTACTACGCCTTCACGTTTAGTGTTCGGCAAAATTAGTTGATGTGGGATTAATAAAGTGCTACCGGCTTTGGGTAAAAAAGGATCCACGCCAGGGTTTGCTTCTAATAAGTTAGTTAATCCGAGCTGAAATTTTGAGGCGATTTGTTCTAGGGTTAACTTGCCCTCAGGAACAACATAGTATTGATTTTCACCGACTAAATTGCTGCCTTTAGCAGGTAGACGATATTCAACGGCAGCACTCGAAAAACTGAGTACCATAGCCGTTGCTGCAATTAAAGTAGTGCGTAACGAATTCATCATAAGCGTTATATCATTCCAAAAACAGACGTTATACCAGTCAGACTACAATATCTTACCAAGTTTGACTATTTTGTACTGGTCATTAGTACATATTAATAGCGCGCATCCTCACTTATTACGCTTAATATTTCAACTGATTTTTTCCTGTTTCGTTATTTAAATCCTAAACGTTTAGTAAGCTGATGTAAGTTGTCTGGAGCGATTGGCAACTGATGTTCTTTTAGCGCTAACTTATAACCTATTTGAGTGTCTATTTTGTGGAAGAATGACTCTTGAAATGGATTATTTATAAGACTTAAGCTTATGGGTATTTTATGCAATCGGCCTTAACACCGTAAGCGATGATGCACACTTTTAGCCTCTTTAATTGACGATGCTGGGTTACGCTCCTATCGCATCTAAAAATATGTATTTGGATTTTTGCCTATATAGCTATCTGAGTATTTACCGAGGAAAATTGCAGTAAAAGATGTCCTCGATGAATCCCCAAAGTACGTACAAGACGACAGTAAAACCAGATACTAGTGAACATTTATTTAAATTAATGTTTATTTTTAATTTTATATATCAATTGGTTATTTTTTTACTCTGCTTATTCCTCATCAAAATAGATTGTTGCACTTTTAGTTAGCATGCTAACCAGTTATAATGCTTAGCATGCTAACTAAGTGGTGCCTTAATATGATTTCTACAGAATTAGAGCGATTAAAAGAGCTACATCTTGCTGAGCAACTCGGTCGGTTACATCGATTATGGCGCACTGTCGCAGATGTTGAATTAATTCCTTTAGGCTTAACTCATCCTCGCTGGACCGCGCTGTGGAAGCTATTACGCTTGGGCGATAATGTCAGTCAAAAAGTACTCGCCGATGCGTTAGAAATAGAATTGCCATCATTAATGCGCACTTTGGGGCAATTAGAAGAACATGGATATGTTAAAAGGCGTTGTTGCGATACTGATAAGCGAGCACGAATTGTCAGTTTGACCCCTCAGGGAACCGACATTCTGAAGCAAATAGAAACACGGATTATGCAAATCCGTGCTGAATTACTCAATGGCATTAGTCATCAAGAATTAAATGAATTTGAACGTGTGATCAGTCTGATTAGTGCTAATGCTATGGCTAAGCTTAATCAGTCTGATGACCCTTTTAGTGAGAAGTAACATGACTCCAGATCAACAATTTGCCCGTCTCGTTAAAATATCGATTGCGATGTTTGTATTCGTATTCGGTTATTTTATGTTTGCCGATGCCGTAATGCCAATGACGCCACAAGCTATGGCAACACGGATGGTCACCAAGGTAACACCACAAGTCAGTGGAAAAATAGCCTCTATTAAGGTCGCAAATAACCAATTTGTGGCCGAAGGGGATGTGTTGTTTAGTATCGATTCAGCCTCTTATGAGTTAGCAGTTGAGCGAGCGACATTAGCCTTAGAGCAAGCCAAACAAGATAATGCAGAACTCGATGCATCGATATTAGCCGCCAAAGCCGACGTGCAAGCAAATCAAAGTAATGCACAGCAAAAAAGCAGCGAGGCAAAGCGTATTGATGCTCTTTATTCTACACGCGGTGTATCGCAGCAGTTAGCCGATCAAGCTCAAAATGATGCCGCAACCGCCGAAGCTAACTTACTTGCCGCTAAAGCTCGCTTAACTAAGTTAATCGTTAGTCGTGGGTTTAACGGCGCGGATAATTTAAAAGTTCGCCAAGCTCAAAATCATTTAGCTCAAGCCGAGTTAGACTTGTCATATACTCAAATTCGCGCAGATCAAAATGGGGTTGTCACTAACTTACAGTTGGAAGTCGGTAGCTTTGCTACAGTCGGTCAGCCTTTATTAGCACTCGTATCAGAAAACGTTGATATTATTGCTGATTTCAGAGAGAAAAGTTTACAAGGTATTGAGCCACAATCAATTGCGCTGGTTTCATTTGATGGCCAACCTGGCCATTTATACTCGGCCAAAGTGAGTTCCGTTGATGCAGGTGTGAGTGCCGGACAATTTGATGCCAATGGCCGCTTGGCTGATCCCCAAGAGTCGGTGCGATGGGTACGTGATGCCCAGCGCTTACGTTTACATTTAGAGCTCGATCAACAAGCCGTTAGCCTATTGCCTGCAGGGGCTCGCGCCACGGTGCAATTGGTGCCCAATAGCAGTTTTCTCGGTTTTTTGGCCAAGGTACAAATTAAAGTCATTAGTGTGCTGCACTATATTTATTAAATGAAGCATTAACTTCAATCATTATTTCCCTAATCCATACTTATAGCTGGTTACCACTTTTTAGTGTTGACTGAACAAACCATTTATTAGGGGGGGTGATTTGGGTGCAGTATTCTCTCCAATGCGAAGGTATTTTACATGTTGCTACGCCACAGTCCTTTGACTAAAAACGATTTACGTCAATGCCTTCGCATTGCAACAGGCGCAACGCTTGGGTTTGCTATTTGTAAATTTTTCGACCTAAGTTATGGAGTATTTTTTACCGTCACCCCAATGTTACTGTTGGGTTTAGTACCAGTGATGAATGCCCATGCAATGCGGCAACTATTAGCATCATCGGTGATGGCTGGAATTGAGGTGGGTATTCTAGGTGGTTTATTTGGTACTCATCCAGGGATGATCTTGCCAATTGTGTTTATACTTTTTCTGTATCGATTTGCGGCAATGTCACGAGGCAGTTTGTTTTTGTTCGGCGCTAACGGGGTGATCAGCTTAAGCATTATGCTGCACTTTGCCAGTTATCCGAGTGTCGATATTAATAATCTTATTTTTAATAATTTTTGGGCGACGGCAGCATCTGTCATCATTGCTTACGCTATGACCGCTCTTTGGCCAGATGTTGAACCACGTCCGCCAATGGCATCGGTTGCTAAAGCGTCTAATCGTATGCGTCATGAAGCATTACTCGGTGCATCAATTGCGACAGCATCATTTGTGGTTTTTCAGGTATTTAACTTGCGAGACTCTATGTCAGCTCAAGCCACCACCTTATTATTGTTATTCCCCATGCATTGGAATGGTGCACTCGGCTATGCCCGCAAGCGTGCTATCGGTACCCTGCTTGGAGTGACCTTTGGTTTACTAGGACAAGGGTTACTTTATGATTGGTCTGGGCAACTGATTTTTGTCATACCGCTATTGTGGATAGGCTTAATGTTATTTAGCCAAGTGCATGTGAGAGAGGCGAGTGGCTCAGGAGTGGGGTTTGGCGCCATGACCACATTAGGCATACTATTTGGCCAATATTTAACCCCCAATAACGATCTAGTATTTAGTGCTTTGTATCGAGTCAGTAGTATTCTAGTGGCAATAGTGGCAACTTTATTATTGTGTTATTTAGTGCATCGCTTATTGAATCAATTTACAGCGACTCGATTTGGTTGAACGATAGATGTGTGCGGTAAATCGATCTAATTTGAGTATATTCGTTTATCGATATTATTCAGTAGTTAATTGATGATTTTAGCTGCAGCGTGCGGTTAGTTTTATAGACATATTTACTATAGACATTTGTTATATAAATGCTAATAGTAATGGATGGTATATAAAAAGGACTTAACATAATGAAACAAAATACTATTATTTTTAGCTTGATATTGAGCTTTCTCGCTTTCGCCCCATTTAAAAGCCAAGCAAATCAATTGCCTGAGTGTAATACTTCTGAATGTATTGAATACTTTAAAGCCTATCGAATTTTAACTAAACGAGGCCATTCCTCAGCGATGGCCATGTTAGCTGAATTCTATTATACCGGTTATGGTACCGATAAAGATTTAGACATGGCGTTAAAATGGTACCGACGTGCAGGTAAATATGGCGTACTGGATGCAAAATATAAAGCGGGCGTTTTGTATTTACAAGATACTCCTTTGAAAGATGTCGATGAAGGTGTTGAGTTTTTAAAGTACGCATCAAAGATGGGCCACTCTCAATCATCGTATTTATTGGGTAAAATGTATTTAGGTGGTGGCATGGTAGAACAAGATTTGGCACTTGCAGATCAATACCTTGCTAGAGCTTATGAAGAAAAGAATCTTGCCGCCAGAAATTATGGGCAAGTACTTTATCTGCATGAATCTACTAAAGATTTACCTCTGAGCAATCTTTATGCTTTAATTTCAAAAGATGTTGTCACGTTAACCCCTGAGAAAACGGGTTCAAATGAGCAAACTGCAGCGATCATTTTTCCTCAAGGTGAAATGGAAACCATTGACGTACAAATGGATACATTTGAAGACATGTTTGGCTCGCATATCACACAGTTGAACCACATGATCCCTGACACATCAAAAGGCACTGGATCTAATATAGCCGGACAAACATGTGCAAAAATGTGGGGATGTAGTAGTGAAGGTGACGGTCAACGAATCCAGGATGTCATGTTATCTGATTGGGGCTTAGAAACACTTCAATTCAGACTTGAAGGTTCAATATTTATCATAAAATAATAGCTGAGCTAAATAGAATAATTAGTTTCAATGACAAACGCGTTATGTTGCAAGTATGACTAATGACAGAGCAATTGCAGGTTGTCATTAATGTCATAATTAACACATTAACAAGCAGTTTGATCAGCGTTTATTTAACGGTGATATAAAAAAGTGACTCGTTTTGCATAAGCAAGAGTCACTTTTTTCTTTTACAAACGTCATAATGAATATGTTTTGCAACAGATTATTGCCAGCCAATTTTCCACTGTTGCGGATCTTTAAGATTGCGCCAGTCAATAGCAAACTCTTGTGCATTCATTTCTGCCCTTATGATGCATTCAATGACGTTTTGCTGCTCGTCATATTCCACTTTACTGATGCTAAAATGCTTCAGTTTCTGAACCACGTTCACCTTGGTCCATTTGCTATTGAGTAATTTCTTAGGATGAATTGGGTTCATATTCGTTCTCCTATTCTCAGTCTTTCGATGCCCATATTAATATTCATGTTATGACTCATGACGTACCTAATCAGTACTGGTGTTAATCATTGTGAGAGTGACTAACTAATAACTGCTGCAATTGGCTTAGATCATTGATAATAATATCGGCGAGATGTTGATATTCGCTATCAACCCCATGATTAATAAAACAAGCTATCATGCCGGCATTGTTAGCTGCCTGAATATCATATAAATAATCGCCGACATAGATAATATGTTGCGGCGAAATTTGCCATTGAGTTGCTATCGCTAGCAGTGCATCCGGGGCCGGTTTTGCTGGATAATCTTCTCTGGTCAATACGTGATTGATGGCGATATTATTCTGTTTTACTTTCATTGCACTGGCGGCAAGGCTATTACGAGTCACTATAGCAGTGGGGAGTTTTGCCGCTTCAATAGCATTAATCAGCTCTGCCATGCCTTTAATCGGTTTGGCATTGATTGCATCTTGGTATTCATGATCAAGGATAATCTGATTGGCGCTGGCTTGAGTGTCTTTGCAGCTTAACTCGTCGACATATTTAAGGAGATCGATACTATCAGGACAACCAATTTGCTGACGAATTAAGTTAAAGTCTAAATTGGATTCAACTAAGGTACCGTCTAAGTCAAAAATAATACCTTTAATTTGCATTGGTAAATTCAATTAATACCCTTATCTAATTTATATTTATCGGTTAAATTGCATTGAGTGTAACTCAATTAAAAACGGACCTTGTTGTTTTTGTGCCACTAAAAAGCCAACCCGATCAATGTCATTAAAATCTAATGCAGGTGCATTTGCAACCTTACGTCCCCTGAAGTTAACGGTAAAATCAGCAGGGATAAAAGTATGTTGCGTTAGCGTATTTGGGCGAGTGGTAAAATTCGCTACATACGCTTCACCATACGATAAGTTGGGCGATTTTAGGCGTATTTGATAGGTTTTACCATCGCCTTTAACTGTGAGACTAAGCTCTGATTGATCGATAATTGGATGCTTATAATTCGACTCTATCGATGCGAACCCGCCATTGTTTTCCAATGACACAGACCCTGTAAATAACAACACTTGCTGGTTAATTTCAACTTTGCTTTGTGAAATACCGCCCATTACAGTGTCATTATTGATTAACCATTTTGTAAAGTGACTCGGATCAGTAAAATGAAATAACATATTATCCTCACTGGCACTCCATGCGGGTTGGCCAAACATTAGTAAAATTCCTGCGACAGTTCGAATACCTATTGGTACTTTTCGGCTATTATGCCCGTCCTGTGTATTGAGTAATACCATCATATACTCCTATTCATCATCGTTCGATATATCGCTCCAAAGGCCATAAAAAAATGGCTTATCAGGGTGAGGGATAAGCCATAAAGGGTCTTACGGAGGATAATGTTACTTACTGCATCGGGTCTTGCTACATGGGGTCTAACGTATCGGGCTTTGGTCTATCAGGTGTCATCTAACGGTATAACTATTATTTATTACGCGTGCTATTCAATTTAGGTTCACTTATTTTGCCGTTCTTTTTCAATGCCAGACTCTTCCCATCTGGGGGAGAGTTATATTCGACAAGTTGGGATCTTGTCAGTACCCTTGGTATAGGTTTTATTAAGTGGCTATTTATCTTCGATGATGAGCAATCATATCAACAGATGATAGACCTGAGGGACAAGATATTTTGGACGTAAACGGTGGGTTATCGACTCAGTCAGCCGCGCTTACCTTTAGTGTGGTAAGCATTAATTTATTTAATTTTATTGAACCGCCTTATGCTTTTTATGATTTTGAAAATATCTATAGTGATAAACAGTGGCAAAAAAAGTGTGCCTGGTTAAGTGATTTTATTAACCAATCTCAAGCTGACATTATTGCTTTTCAAGAAGTGTTTAGTCCCGATGCCTTAGCTGTGCTGACTAAGTCTCTGGGGTATGAATATTTTGTGGCACTAGATTTACCTGAAGTGGTGAGTGACTATGTGTATCGAAGTCCAGTCGTGGCGATTGCATCTAAGTATCCTATTATCGATTCGGTTAATGTCGTGCCAGATCCGCAATGGGTCAATCAATTAGGTTTAGCTGAGTCATTTAGTTTTAGCCGTAAACCACTTCGAGCAACCATACAGTTACCTATTTTTGGGCCATGTGATTGTTATGTGATTCATCTTAAGTCTAAGCGTAGCGGTGTCAGTCGCGACGATATCAGTGAAAGTGGTTTACATGGTGGTGCAGATTTTGTTGCAAGGCAAGTGCTTGGGCGCTGGGCATCGAGTTTACAGCGAGGCAGTGAATCGGCATTGTTGTGCCATCAAATGTTAATGAGACGACAACAGAGTCAACAACCTTTCATGTTAATGGGTGACTTTAATGACACTATGGGGAGTGAACTCTTAGCCGCGTTTAATAATCAATTACGAGTGTTTCGTAGTGATATTGAAGACCCTGGGCTGGCTAAGTTAGGCGAAACGTCATTGATGGCTGAATTACACCAAAGCAGTTTGTTTGACAGCTATGAGTTGTTTATTGCCGCCACCAAGTGTAATGCGACCTTGGCCCAAGATGAGTTTGAATCAAGCGCATTAGCTGATGAGCAACCCCATCCGATCAGACAGCCGACACATTACTATGGCAACAGTGGTTCTGTGCTTGATTACATATTAGTATCGAGTGAGTTTAATCCAACTCAGCAACAAAATCTTGCACATATAATTGATTATAAAACGTTTGATCGCCATCTCGTTCGACCTGACTATGAACGCGATAGTGACAGTACAGACCATGCACCTGTGATGATGAGTTTTAGCGTACGCAGTTAATGATATTTATTATGTAATTTATCAAATGTTATAAAATCCACAGGCTCAGTATAGAGTTGTTTTATTGAGCTAATAAAAAAGCGCTGATAAATATCAGCGCTTTTTTGTATTCACCCCATGGCTTCATCATTAAATGACTAATCCATTGATTGTTATTACTACTAGAGTAGCGGTTACTGCAATAGCAGTTTTATTTTTACGCAGCGCTGCTCTTCTTGACGGGTTTCAAGTAGGGCGCGGCGCGCGAGTTGTGATAAACCTGTTTGCGTATCTAGGACATCACTAATTGCATTAATGTTGCCTGCACTGCACTGCGTCGGGATCAGTGCCGCGGCAAAACTACGCATAAATACTGGTCCTTTATCGTCCATTAACGGTAGGTTAGCAAAGCGTTGTTCTGCGGTCGCCGCACTTAATAGCTTTTGCTCCGCAGGATAGAGGTTAAACATCGCAATACGGATCTTAGAGAAAGGCATAGTGTCATTATTCTCAATGGTATTTAACCATTGGCGTTTAAGCGCTGACTGCGGACGGATGGCTTCAGCTGCAATAGCTGCTTTTTCGCCGGAGTCAGATTGATCAAGATGTTTTTCTTGAGCAAGTAACGCTTGAGCGTCACCATAATCATAGCGGTTTAACTGGCGGATCATGGCCCAGCGCAAGTCTTGATCTATGCTTAACCCTTTAATATGGCTTTTACTTTGCAGTAAAGATTGAATATGTTTTAACGCCTCGCCGTGACTAGACAGGCTAATATAGGCATCGAACCAACGGCGTTGGAAGTCTCGGTTACGGTAACTTTCCATGCTCATACGCAAGCTCATTTGGCTTAATGCCTTTGATATTTTGCTGTTGTAACTTGCATGCATGGGTGCCATAAGATCAAGATAGTTTTTGGCTTGCTGAAGATTACCAAGCACTTGACCTAATATGGTGTAATCTTTTTCCAGTGGTGCATTAATTAATGCGATATTTAAGAACTGCTCCATTGATGTATTACCATCAATGACGCTGTCCCACATACTTTGCCACAACATTGAGCGTAATAACGGATCGCTCACTTGGCCGAGAGACTGCTTAGCGGTATTAAATGAACTCGTGTCTAACTCAACTTTTACAAATCCCCAGTCGTCATAGTTGGGATAGACTAAATCAGGGCAAACCTCACCGATTAACTGATCAACTTTGGTGTAAGCGCCTTTATAGGTAACTGCGATGACTTGTTGTTTTTCAAGTTCGTACCTGTTTTTGTTAAATAGCCCAATTTGAACACGTTGTTCGCGTAATGTTGGAAATTGGCTATCTGCTGTTTGTACTAAAGCGAATGAGTTAATTTGTCCACCTTGGCAGGTGTACTGGGCTTTGATGGTATTGACCCCTGCGGCATATAACCATTCTTTGGTCCACTGGGATAAATCTCGACCACTGGCAGTAGCTAGACTATTGATAAAGTCATTGAGCTCAGCATTTTGATAGCTATATTGTGTAAGATATTGGCTTACACCACGGCGAAAAATGTCTTCACCGAGCAAGTGACGTAATTGCTTAATGGTTGATGCGCCTTTTTGATAAGTAATGGCATCGATGTTATCAAAGGCATTTTTGCTGGTGGCCACAGGTACTTCAATAGGATGGGTCGTGACTAAGCTGTCTTGATGGTAAGCTGCTTGCTTACCTTTAGCATAAAAGCTACGCCATGCATTGCTAAACTCGGTTGCTTCGCTGGTAGCAAGGGTGCCCATAAACGAGGCAAAGCTTTCATTTAACCATAAGCCATTCCACCACTTCATTGTCACTAAGTCGCCAAACCATTGGTGCGCCATTTCGTGCATGATAACGCCGGCTAACCGTTCTTTTTGTTCAGCGGTCATTTCGGCATTAAATAAGAAACGGTCTTCTGAAAAGGTAATTGCCCCAGCATTTTCCATTGCACCGTAAAGGAAGTCAGGCACCAATACTTGGTCGTATTTTTTAAACGGGTATGCAATACCAAAGTAGCGATCAAAAAAGTCTAACCCTTGTTTGGTGTAAGTAAACCAATCTTGTGGTGAAACTTGATCCGCTACTGATTGACGCGAAAACAAGCGCATTGGATAACGGCCTGAGTTGTCTTCCCAAACATGGTATGGACCAGCGTGCATAGAAAAGTTATAGGGGCTCAACTTAGGCGTGGCAGGGAAGGTCCATAAGTTGGTTTCACCTTGGTCGACGATATTGGTTTCACGCATAGCACTGATCACTTGCCAGTCTTTGGGGGCATGAACATTGATTTGATAGCTGGCTTTAAGGTCGGGTTGATCAAATACGGCAAACATTTGCTGAGCGGCAGCAGGTTCAAAATGCGAGTACAAGTAAACTTTACCGTCTACGGGATCGACAAAACGATGTAAGCCTTCACCATTGGTGCTGTGCTCGCGAGTAAACTCGACTTCTACGGTATTGTGGCCATCTACTAGTAGGCTTTGATTTAGTACAATATAAGCACCATTGTAATTAGGATATACCTTAGTACCGTTAATGATAAATTGTTTGATATTGGCTTTATTAAGGTCGAGCGTAAGCGCTTTTGGCACGCTGCTTAAGTCAAAGTTAACAACTGATTTTGCACTGAATTGACTATGTTCACTTAGAAAGAAAGTGAGCTCATATTGCGCATTTGATATCACACTGGATCTAGCTTGCGCTTGTTCTTGGCTAATGTAGGCAGAGCCATCCCGTTGAAAGGCGGTGGTGGATATTGAGCTACTGCAGCTAATAACGCTAGCACAACATAATGCGATGAGACTGGTTTTAATAACCCGAGGACTAAACAATTCAGTGGATAACAATTTCACGTTAGTGTTCCTAACTTATTATTAGATTAATGAAAAAGCCGACAACAATGTCGGCTTTAATGTTATAGGTTGTGACTTATAAACCTAAAAATGACTTTGATTTCATTTTACGGATTTCTTTTTCATCAGACCATTCAATTAAACCTGTTTCAAGATCCATTAAACGCATGGTCATCTTGTAATAAACGTCTTTGGTGCTGCCATCTTGTTTAACAATGCTCGACAAGTTGCCATAAAGCATATATTGCGCGCCAATTTGGCGACCAAATTTAATCGCAGTAGATGGATCGACCATGCCCGCATTGTTTTGATAATCGAGTTGTTTGCGAACAGTATCAACCTTAGTCATATCAATAAAACGGAACTTACCAGAGCGTAATAGCTTGTTGCTAATGCTATCGGTTACCGATTCAGTATCAATATGCTCAGAAGTTTTATTTTTAATTTTATCCACAAATACAATCGGACGGTTGCTCTGCGTCATTACCACCACTGGTGGGAATGCCATCATGCTGTCGACCATTTTAGCTGCAATAGCTTGAAGATCGGTGGAGCCGAAGTTCTCGTTAACGGTTTCAACTTCAGTAGCGTCGCCATACTCTACTTTAGATTGACAGGCGCTCAGCCCCATCACTGCTGCGAGTATCAATATCAGTTTCAAATTTTTCATAGTAAATTCCATTAGTGATGAGTGACAGTTGATATGTAATTATCGTTTATCAGATTATTATCGAATAAAAACGGGTACGATTTCCAGTCTCTATTGCCCAAATTAATGTTGTACGGTTTGCTGTTACGTCAATTTTTACATTTTTACTGTTATTTAGGTGAATATTATAGCTGCCAGCGTCGATAAATTGTCGGGCAATTTGAGCTTGTCGTGGTAGCGTGAGCCAGCTTCTGCGATCAGCTTGCTCAGTGATAACATTAAATATTTGCATCACCATCGCAGCAGCATCAACTTGATTATTGGCGCGTTGGTCACTGTTTTGTACGCTACGGTTCATTTGGTACTTAGCATAAACTCTTGCCGCTTGACGAAACAAGGCTGCGGGTAAATCTTCTTTTAATGCATTAATGGCTAACGCATCAATATTGGCAATGGCTTGCGCGGTCAGTGGCGCATCGAGCCCTTGAATTTGGTTATTATTTGCTAATGGATGTTGCGGCAAGTAAGTGGCTAATGAGGCCGATTGTATATTACCGTTAATGGGGAAAGGAACCGTAATACTTTGTTTTTCAGGTACAAAGCCTTGTTCAATAATAAAGATTACTTGCCCCTGACCCGCAGTGGGTAATGTCGCCTCTCCCCAGCGCCGTTTAAACTCATCATATTGAGGCATGCTTAATTGTTTGGCTAAACGGACCAAGTCTTGTTGGAGAAAAACATTATCTGGGGTAATTTGCGCCGCTTTTCGGTAATCAATAAAGGCATCGTTAGGTTCGTTAGCCAGTTCGTGCAATAACCCCGTGGTGTAATAACTGTAAGCATTGAGAAACGAACTCGTCACATTTCCAGCTTCTTTACCTAACCGCTCCACTTGATCATCGATGACGCCATTAGCCATGTCTTGTACTGACTTTTGTGATTGTTGATAGCGTGCTTGCTCAAGGCTTTGCAGCTCATTGCTGCGGCGGACTTCTACTAATGCCCCTTGAATATCGCCGCTGAATAAATAATTAAGCGCCTGATATTGATGTAGCATGATGCGCTCATAACCTGGACCTCGATATGGAATCGCATTATCGTTTAGTAACAGGCTGCTTGCACCTGCGCCTAACTTGCTGGCGCTAACGATGGCTTTGTCATCAAATCTTTGATAAGCATCGATGGCTTGTTGGTAGTAGGTTTTACTGCGAGTAAAATCGCCCGCAACTTGCATAATACGTCCCGATTCTTGGGCATAAAGTAAGCCATCATTGCCGCTGATATTATTGGCTAAATCGGTGATGTTTGCTGCTGGAGTCTCGCTGTTGAGCTGTTGTTTAAATGGAGCAATTTGCGACGGGTAATTAACAAATACACTGTTAAAAGCGCAACCGGATAGGCTAAGGCTGAGAATTAACCCAATACAGAATGTTCTTAACATTGTGTCACCTGGATCTTGGTTGCCATCAGATTGACCCGTTCAAGTAAGGTTATGCCTTGTAAATGGTCATATTCATGTTGAAAAATACGGGCAACAAAACCCGTTAATGTTTGTTGATGTAACTGGCCATCTAGTGACTGGAATTGCACTTTAATTTCGCAATGTCGTGAAATCGATAGCCGCTGCCCTGGGATCGATAAACAGCCTTCAACTCCAACTTCAGTCGCAGCCGATGCGGCTAATATCTGCGGATTTATGACCACAATCGGAGCCATTAATGGGGCATCGGGATAACGTTCGTTGGGATTTGACGCCATAATAAACATGGCCGCTTTACTAAACACTTGCGTTGCCGCAATACCAACACCATTTGCGTTTAGCATAGTGCTGAGCATATTATCAGCTAAAGTGTGTAACGCTTGGTCAAACACCGTCACGGGTTCAGCTTTTTGAGTCAGTATCTCTTCGCCTGTCGTGGCAATGCTGAGTAATGGCTTTAGCTGCATAAGTGACGGCTGTCCTTGTTGTTTGTGTTAATGACGATCGGCATTAATCTATTTTTCAAATCGTGATTGCTTCACATATAGCGACTTAAAAATGTTACAACTTACTGATAATATCTTCAATCTCACCCATAGTTAACTGATTCTCGATCTGAGTCTAGCCACATAGTTGGGCGTCGAATCTATAGTGCGATTTATCATTTTTTCGAGAGATGTTCTTTACTGTAAAGAGTTAGTAATGCGGCGGAGGTGTCTCTTCAGCTGGAGACGCCATGTTACTTGGCTCAATAGAATGCAGTTTATTTACCATTAATAGCATTTGCTGTTGTTGTCTGGCAACTAATGCATTGAGTTTTATCACTTCTTGGTTTAACTCTTCAATAGAGATATCTTGAAATGATAGTTTCATTTCAAGATCATCAATTTTTTGCAAAATGCTGTCCATGTAGACCTCTTATTAATTAATTACTGCTGCCAATATTCAACTAAACCTTGGCTGCTAATACTGACGATTGAGCCAGGTGCTGGCATAGTGGCAGAGTATACTACAGCCCCTCTATTTTGGGTGTTTTTACTCAATTGAACTTGCCAATGCGAAACTTGTTTACCCGAGTTAATTTGCCATAAAAAGATTTCTCTTGATGGCGTTCCTGTGAGTAATTGCTGATCATTATTGACAAAACGAGCCGTTGAAAAGTTCATTTGGCGTCGATTAATATCCAGATGACTAATGAGAATGCCTGTATCAGATTGCCACAGGGTGGCGTTACCAGTGATATCGCTGGCAAAACTGAGTGAAGCTGAGTCATTAATTAGCACTTTCGTCACGCGTGAGCTCAACTGCCATTGTTGCTGTGGCTGGCCAGTTTGAGTTTGCCAAAGAATCACCTTGCCATCATTATCGCCACTTAATGCGCTGTTACCATCGGCACTAATTGAAACACTATTAACCTTTTCTTTGTGGGCTAAAAACTGGATGAGTCGCGATTTTTCTGGCGACAATGACATTACAGATCCATCGACTAAACCAACGAGTGTTTGCCCTGTATTGGCGATGGCGACACTTTGGGCATAAGAGGGTAATGACCACCATCCCACTGAAGAGCCATCGGTTAAGCGCCATATGGCTAAGGAATGGCTACTAATTGTTGCGGCATAAAGGTTATTAGCAGATATTGCAGTGTCAATAACATTACTGGTATTTTGTTGCTGCCCTTGGAACCACTGATAAGATAGGCTTGAATGGCTGAGGTCCCATACTTGTACTCCGTTATGGGCTGTGCTTACTAAGGCGATGGTGGCATCGTTTGACAAGCTTGCACTGTAACTGGCATCGGTCGTGATAACGTGTACTTGAGTTGGGCTAGGTTGGCATGCAGATAGCAGACCTGTTAGGACGAGTGTTGAACAAAAAAGCAGCATTGAAACGCGTGTCATGAACTTGCTCCTTGAATTATTGTCCTAAACCTTGTCATATAAGGTTTACCCAATGGTATAACCGTTTTAACTAGTATAAAGTGGCAAACGAACATGACCACTTAAACATCTCATTGATTGAATGTATTAAGGTTATTGTAACCACTAAAGGATGCTGAGGAAGCTTTAATGAAATCTATTTACAAATTATCGTTAGTTGCATTAGCCGTTGTTGGCCTTACTGCGTGTAATGAAGCACAAGACGTTGCTCAAAAGAAAGTTGAATTAACAACTGACGTTCAAAAAGAAGCATATAGTGTTGGTGGTTCAATTGGTAAGTACATGTCTGGCCACATTAAAGAACAAGAAGAATTAGGTTTTACTGTTGACCGTAATATGGTGATTAAAGGCTTTAGCGATGGCTTAGGCGAAGAAATGCTGTTAACAGAAGAAGAAATGCAGACTGTATTGCAAAATCTAGATAAAAAGTTAAATGACAAACGTTTAGAGCAAGCTGAAGCTTTAGCGGCTAAATCGATTGCTGAAGGCAAAAAATTCTTAGAAGAAAACAAAGCTAAAGAAGGCGTAACGACTACTGAGTCTGGTTTACAGTATGAAGTATTAGAGCCAGGTACCGGTGAGAAACCAGCAGCTGAAGATACTGTAGAAGTACATTATCGTGGCACGTTAATTGACGGTACTGAGTTTGATAGCTCTTATGCTCGTGGTGAAACGGCTAAGTTCCCATTAAACCGCGTTATTCCTGGTTGGACTGAAGGCGTGCAGTTAATGCCTGTAGGCGCTAAGTACAAGTTTGTTATCCCATCAGAACTTGCTTACGGTGAACGCGACACGGGTACTATTCCTGCTAATTCAACACTTGTTTTTGAAGTTGAATTGGTTTCAGTAGAAAAAGCACCGGCACCTGCTGCAGATGCTAAGTAATATCATCTATAGTTCAGTCGCTCAGTGATTGACATTTTGATAGTAAAAAGGACGCTTCGGCGTCCTTTTTGTTTACATTGAGGTTGGCTTGAAGGTGTTAATCTTAGATCTAAATAATTGCGTCATTCAGTCTGCCAATGTTGCGCTATGTTAGGCGTATCAAATGTCGTAATACTGATGCAACGACGCCAATAATAGCGCTGATATAACAGAGACGCTTAATTTAATGATTGCCTAAACTCACGAACAAATGCCAGATTACCGTTAAATTATCGTCAGGTTATAGCCATTTTAAGCGGTAAAATAGGTACATTTGTAAGGCAATGAGTGCAAATAATCCGCCACAGAATGCTGCAAAAGCCCAGTTTGATTCCGCACCAGGAATGCCACCAATATTGACGCCTAATAAACCGGTTAAAAATCCTAATGGCAGAAATACGGCCGAAATTAAAGATAAAAAATACAGTCTTTGATTCACTTGCTCGGATTGTTGCGATTGTAGTTCTTCTTGGGTGACGCTGGCGCGGTCGCGTATAGCATCCAGATCCTCAATCACTCGAATCAGCGTTTCATGTATTTCACGAAGACGGACTTTGTCATTATGGTCAAATAATTCGCTGGTTTCTTGCAGCATTCGAGAAAATGCTTCTCGTTGTGGTGCAAGGTAGCGACGCAACACTACGGTCTGTCTGCGCAATTCAGCAATGTCGGTGCGCAAGCTCTTGTTCACTTGAGTCACAACACGTTCTTCTAGTTCATCGAGCTGTTCTTCAAGCTTGCCAATAAACTCTACTTTGCGTTGCGTTAGGCGTTCGCAAATGGCCATGATAAACGCCGCGCTATCAATTGGGCCCTTACCTTGGACGATTGCATCGGCAACATCAATCACGGATTGCAGCTGGCGCTCGCAAGTTGAAATGATTTTGGATTCTTCAGCGTATATCCGCACAGCAACCATGTCTTCAGGATCTGAGTTAGGATTTAAATTAACCCCACGCAGCGCCAGTAAGATACCTTTGTCTGAGCTTAATACTCGCGGGCGAGTATCAGTAGCCAAGAGAGTATCCCTCTCAACTCTATCTAAGCCAGAGTTGAGGATCCATTTACGCGCTTTAGGTTCGCGGTAACGCAGATGTAGCCATAACAGACCATCAGCAGGTTGCCATTGTGCTATTTGTTCCTCAGTCAATGATTGGCCTGCATTGGGCCCCGTTAGCAACAAACTGTATATAAAACCATTATTCATTATAAGAGAGTCCATGTGATCACTATTGTCATAATTTACGCTACTTTTTAATCTTGCCCAAGTTTAAAGCAATCTTATAAAATGAAATCCTTTAGTTATCGTATATTTAACCATCAAACACATTATTCGGTCTGCTAACTAGCAGCGGAGTCGCCGATCATCGGTTAAAATAGAAAAAATACTAACAAAAAAGAGTTCTAGTATGGAATATCAATTTCGTCGTAACCGCCTAGAAGGCACGGTATTTGCTGAATTTAGTATGGATCATGAAGTGTTAGGCAGATGGTTTGCAGAAGAGCTTGGTGACGACAAGAGCAAAGCGATTCATATTCTAACGCAGATAGCATTAATCAAATCTGGGACCCTAAACCACATGCGAGATGTCGGTGGAGAATTAACCATCGATATTGACTCTGAGCAAGTGAGAGTGTTTGCCAGTGTGATTGATTTTGAGGAAGAGCACTTATTAGAAGACTCTATGAGCCTGTACAATGCGGAATCTGAATCTTATTGTGGTCTTGAAGATTTTGAGTCAGTACTGGAGAGTTGGTTAGCATTTATTAACGATAAATAATCATGTCTTAATTCTCGTTGATGTTAACTAACAACAAAACCAGGTTTAAATGGCTTTGTTGTTAATTGTTAATGGTGATTTAAACTTTGATAGTGGGCTAATTATTAAGGTAGCGAACGGCCATTTCTGTCCGTGATTTTGCATTGGCTTTACGCAGTAAATTTTTAACGTGTACTTTGACCGTGCCCTCGCTGATGTGTAAATCCTCAGCGATCATTCGGTTACTTTTACCTTCTGCCAGTTGTTGCAATATTTGTAATTCGCGAGGGGTCAAGGTTTCTACCCAGCTGTTGTCGTCAATAGCGCTCTCTAATTCATAAAGATAAGCTTCTACTTCATTACTGATTACCCGATGGCCTAGCATGGCGTTTTTGAGTTGCTCTAACAATAAATCAGGCTCAGTGTCTTTGAGTAAATAACCATCGGCACCAGCGCGTAGCAGTCGAGTGACATCTTGTTTAGCATCAGAAACCGTTAAAATAACAATTCTTGCTGTCACTCCCTCTTGACGCATCGCATTAAGAGTATCAAGGCCAGACATGCCTTTCATGTTCAAATCGAGCAAAATAATATCGGGTTCATTTTCGGCCACAGCGGTCAGTGCTTCTAGTCCCGTGCCGGTTTCACCAAAAAGGCTGAAGTCACTGTCTGAGGTGATTAATTGGCAAATACCACGACGTAATAACGGATGGTCGTCGACAACAAGTACAGAATACGGCTTACCCATTTAAAGGCTCCTGTTGAGGTGGAAAGCTTAGCGTAACAGTAGTGCCACCAAGCTGGTTACTATTGAACGATACGATCCCATTCAGTTTGTTGGCGCGTTCATGCATGATACCAATACCAAAGTGTTGATCTCGTTCTACTAAATGTGTCACACCGATGCCATCATCACAAATTGAGATAGTAATCATGCCCTTGTCGGTTAACTGACAATCTATCACTATATGCTCAGGGGTAGCGTGTTTTATTGCATTTAATGTCGCTTCACGAATTAATTGCAAGATATGAATGTGCTGTTTTGCTTCAAGTAAGTGCGCTGATAGTTTGTAATTCAATTGGATATCAATTTGGCTTTGATGGCGTAACTGATCCAACATTACGTCGATAGCTTGCGGTAAATTAGGTTCTTTAATGGTTAACCTAAAGGTCGATAACAGTTCACGTAATTGAACATAAGCCGTACTGACACCTTCGTTTATCTCCATCAATTGGGCTTCTACTTCTGGGCTTCTACATGAGTCATTGAGGCTTTTGCGTAATAAACTGACTTGGATTTTTAAAAAAGATAATAATTGTCCAATTGAA